>DAIMZM010000050.1:0-18243 GCA_036733985.1 Bacillota bacterium | reverse complement strand
GGGCTTTCCTGGCCTGACCAATATCGTCTATATGGGCATGGGCGAGCCTCTGGCCAATCTGGATGCCGTCTATCAATCCATCCGCCTGATCAACGACCCGGAGGGGCTGGATATCGGGGCCCGGCGCATCACCGTCTCCACCTGCGGCCTGGTGCCGCAAATCTATAAAATGATGGAGTGGAATCTGCAGGTGAGCCTGGCGGTGTCCCTGCACGCCGCCGATCCGGAAAAGCGCCGGCAGCTGATGCCGGCGGCTGCCAAATATTCCCTGGAAGAGTTGCTGCAGGCCTGCCGGGAGTTCCGGGAGCGGACCGGCCGCCGGGTGACCTGCGAATACGCCATGTTCGCCGGGCTCAACGACAGCCGGCAAGATGCCGATTTATTGGCTAATTTGTTGACAGGGACGGATATTCTTGTTAATATTATCCCAGCAAACCCGGTTCCGGAGCTTGGCATCTATCCCAGCCCGCCGGAAACCGTGGCCAGATTCCAGGCCGCGGTGGAAGCGGCGCATGTGGCGACTCAGCTGCGGGAACGCCGGGGCGCCGATATCGAAGCTGCCTGCGGGCAACTGAGAAGAAGAGGCTGACTATGAGAGCGGAATATTTATCCCATGTGGGCGCTGTTCGGGCAAATAATGAAGACGCGGTTTTTTGCGATAGCCAGGCCGGCGTATTTGTGGTAGCCGACGGCATCGGCGGCAAGGAAGCCGGCGAGGTGGCCAGCGCTACGGCTGTGCGCATCGTAGCCGAAAAATGCTGGGCCAATCCGGATGCGGAACCCGCCGAAATGCTGCGGGAAGCTTTTTACGAAGCCAATGATTTTCTGCACAGCAAAGGCCGGAAGCCGGCCCTGGAAGGCATGGGCACCACCATGACGGCGGCGGTCTGCACCGAGGATAAGATCACCATTGTGCATGTGGGGGACAGCCGGGCTTATCTGATCAACCGTGAGCAGATCAATCAGCTGACGGAAGACCATTCCCTGGTGGCCCAGCTGCAGCGGGAAGGCAAGCTGACACCGGAGGAGGCCCGGAACCACCCCCGCCGCAATATCCTGACCAGGGCCATCGGCCAGGAAGCGCTGGTGGAGGTGGATATGTTGGAGCAGGCCTGGGGGCCCGGAGATTATCTGCTGCTGTGCAGCGACGGCCTGTACAACCTGGTGGCCGACGAGGAAATGAAGGAGACCACGGTCAGGAGCGCGCTTTTAAGCACGGCAGTGGAATTCCTGGCGGAAACCGCTTATAATCGGGGCGGCTACGATAATATTTCCGTGATCATCGTGGCCCACGACTAAGGATGGGAGAATATCATGATCGGCAAAATTTTTAATAATAGATACCAGATCATTGAAAAGCTGGGGGCCGGCGGCACAGCCATTGTTTACCGTGGCCAGGATATGCTGCTGAACCGCATGGTGACGGTGAAAATCCTCAGGGAGGAATTTGCCAGCAACCAGGATTTCGTGCGCCGTTTCCGCCACGAGGCCCAGGCTGTGGCCAGCCTGTCCCATCACAATATCGTCTCCGTCTACGATGTGGGCTATGAGGAAAATATGCACTACATCGTTATGGAGTTTGTGGAGGGCGAAAGCCTGAAGGAGTATATCAAGCGTAAAGGCGTGCTGAAACTGAACGAGGCCTGCAATATCATCACCCAGATCCTGGCCGGCCTGCAGCATGCCCATGAGCACGGCATCATCCACCGGGATATCAAGCCCCATAATATCCTGCTCGGCAAGGACGGCCGGGCCAAGGTGACGGATTTCGGCATTGCCGTGGGCATGAGCGACGTCACCCTCACATATAATACGTCCAGCCGCATCATGGGCTCCGTACATTATATCTCTCCCGAGCAGGTACAGGGCCTGCCGGTCACGGAAAAATCCGATATTTATTCCGTGGGCGTGGTCTTTTATGAAATGCTCACCGGCCGCCTGCCTTATGTAGGGGAAACGCCCATTTCCATTGCCATGCAGCATGTGCAGGGCGAATTGATCCTGCCCCACCAGATCAATCCGGAGATCCCCATGGGCGTCTCTTATGTGGTGATGCGGGCTATGCGCAAAAACCCGGAGACCCGCTATGAGAATGCCCGGGAAATGGCGGAAGCCATCCGCGCCGCTTATGAAGGCAGCGTGGAGCCCCAGGACGGGGAGGAGGCCGCCCTGGCCGGGGCCGGCAGCCGCCAGGCCGGAAGCAGCCGCCGCAAGCCGCCGGAGGCCAAGGCCCAGGCGGAGGCGGGCCCTAGCCGCCGGGGACTGGCCCCGGGGCGCATCGTCCTGGCTGTGCTGGGCGTGGCGGCGCTGGCAGCCCTGATCTTCCTCGTGGGCAAGCTGGTGACTTCCTTTACCGGGGACAGCGATTCAGCTCTGGTGCCCTATGTGGTGGGCATGACTTTAGAGCAGGCGGAAAGCGCTTTCGCCGATCAGGACATCATTGCCAATCCCATCTATAAGACCAGCGATACCCAGGAAGCCGGCATCGTGATCGCCCAATCCGTGGCAGCCGACCAGAAGGTGAGCAAGGGCCGCACCATTGATATCACGGTCAGCGAAGGCCCGGCCGCCGTGGAGGTGCCGGCCCTGGCCGTGGCGGGCATGACCCAGCGCATTGCGGAGCTGACCCTGTCCAACCTGGGCCTGGAGGCGGTAACCACCGAGGAATACAATAAGGATGTGGCCAAGGGCGAAGTGATCATGCAAAGCCCGGAAGCCGGCACCAGGGTGCCGCCGGGCAGCACGGTAACGCTGCTGATCAGCCTGGGCGAGGAGCCGGTGCAGTTTACCATGGAGAAATTGGTGGGCAAGACTTTGGACGAGGCTTATCAGTACGCGGATGAAAACGGGCTGACCATTTCCGCGGTGAATCCGGCCACCAGCTATCAATACGAGGCCAATGTGGTGACGGCCCAGAGCCTGGACCCGGGGGCCCGGGTGCAAACCGGGGATCAGCTGGAACTGACCGTCAGCGAGGGGCCGGGCCCGGTGGGCGAGAGCATCGCCTATGATTATCTGGTGCCGATGCTGGTTTCGGAACCGGAAGCGGAGCGCTATGTGGTGGCGGTGGTCACGGACGATACCGGCAGCACCACCGTCTACGAGGGCATGGCGGAGGCCGGTTCCACCATTACCTTCAATATCACTTATATCGGCAGCGCCACCTTGAACATTTCCGTGGATGGGCAGTTTGCCGATAGTAAGGTGCTGCATCCGTGATCAGCGGCATGGTGGTATCCGGCTATGGCGGCTTTTACCAGGTGCGCCGGGACGATTGCGGCGCGGTGGTGGATTGCAAGCCCCGCGGCAGGCTGAAGCAGTCTTACAGCAAGATCTATCCCGGCGACCGGGTGGAAATATCCTTGCTGCCGGCAGGGGACGGCATGATCGAAGCCATCGGCCCCCGCCACACCCGCCTTTCCCGGCCCCAGCTGGTCAACTTTGATCAGCTCATCATCGTCCTGGCCTGGAAGCTGCCGGAATATGATTTGCTGCTGCTGGACCGCCTGCTGGTGCTGGCTCTGGAAGCCCGGGTCAGGCCGGTGATCTGTTTCAATAAGCTGGATCTGCTGGAAGAAGGCGAGGCTCCCCTGTTCCAGGACATCCGCGCTGTTTACCAGGCCGCGGGTTTTAGCGTGCTGGGTGTTTCCGCCAAGGATCCCGCTTCCATTGAGGCTTTGAAAGAACAGCTGGGCGGGGGTATTTCCGTGCTGGCCGGGCCTTCCGGCGCAGGGAAATCAACCCTGCTCAATCAGCTTTTGGGGGAGGGCAGCGCGGAGACCGGCGTTGTCAGCGACCGTTTGCGCCGGGGCAGGCATACCACCCGTTATGCCCGCATCCTGCCCCTGGGGGCGGACGCGGCGTTCGGGTTTATCGCGGATACGCCGGGGTTTTTTGCCTTGGAGCTGCCCCAAAGCGTCACGGACCGGGATTTGCCCGGCTATTATCCGGATTTCCAGCTGGACGAGCCTTGCCGCTTCGACGGCTGCCTGCATTTGAGCGAGCCGGATTGCCGGGTCAAGCAGGCGGTGGCAAAAGGGCGCGTCGACCCGGAGCGCTACCGGCGCTACCAGCGCCTGCAGGAAGAGATCAAAACCAGAGAGGTGGTATATTGGTGAAACGCATCGCGCCTTCTTTCCTCTCCGCCGATATTTGGCGGATCAGCCAGCAGATCACCGCATTGGAGCAGGCCGGCTGCTCCATCCTGCATCTGGATGTGATGGATTGGCATTTTGTGCCCAATCTCAGCTTCGGCGCGGAATGGATCAAGGGCCTGCGCCCCCATACCCAGATGATTTTCGATACCCATCTGATGATGGAAGCCCCCGACGCCTATCTGCCCGCAGTCAAGGCGGCGGGCAGCGCTTACTGCACCGTCCACGCGGAAGCAACCCGTCATCTGGACCGCAGCCTGCGCCTGATCCGGGAGCTGGGCATGAAGCCCGGCGTCTCTTTGAACCCGGCCACCCCCCTGTCCGCCATTGAGGAAGTGCTGGAGCTTTGCGATTTGGTGCTGATCATGAGCGTGAACCCGGGCTTTGGCGGCCAGAAATTCATCCCCTACAGCTATGACCGCATCAGCCGCCTGGCCGCCCTCCGGGACCGGCGGGCCCTGTCTTTCCTGATCCAGGTGGACGGCGGCGTCACCGCGGATAATGCCCATGCCGTCGCCCAGGCCGGAGCGGATATCCTGGTGGCGGGCAGCGCCATCTTCGGCCAGCCGGATCTGGCGGCAGCCTACCAAGCGATCCACGAAGCCGCCAACCGGTAGCAGTCTGCTATAAACCAAAACCCTTTAAAACCGTTCTTCTTTTATAAAAGAAGAACCAAGAAAATTTTAAATGGCAGTAGGCTTTTACGCCTTGCTTACATGTAAATATTTAAAATTCTTTTGTTTCTTTTCTTATAAGAAAAGAAAGGTTTTAATCTTTTAGTAAGAAAAGAAAGGTTTTAAGCTTTTAAGCTTTAAAAAGGTTTTAGCTTGAAATTATAATAATGGAGTCTTGCCATGCATATCAGCCAGATGTTCAAGCGCCCCAGGCCGGTTTTTTCCCTGGAGGTGTTCCCGCCCCAGCGGGAAGCGCCTCTGGAGACGATTTACGGCATCCTGGATCAGCTAAAGGATTTGGGGCCGGATTTTGTTTCCGTTACTTATGGCGCCGGGGGCAAGGCGGCGGGGGAAGCCACCCTGGCCATTGCGGCGCTGTTGAAAAACCGCTATCAGATCGAGCCCCTGATGCATCTGACCTGCCTTTATAACAGCGCCCCGGACGTGCTGGCCATGTTGGGCGCACTGGCGGAACAGGGCATCGACAATGTGCTGGTGCTGCGGGGGGATGTGAACCCGGAGCTGCCGCCTTTGCGGGATTTCCGCTATGCTTCGGAGCTGGCCGCTTTCATCCGGGCCCGGAGCGGTTTGGGCATTTCCGGCGCTTGCTATCCGGAGGGGCATCTGGAATGCGAGAACCCGGTGACGGATGTGCTGAACCTGAAAAAGAAGGTGGACGCGGGCTGCAGCCATCTGATCAGCCAGCTCTTTTTTGACAACGACCTGTTCTACGCCTTCCGGGAGCGGGCGGCCATTGCCGGCGTCAATGTGCCGGTGGAAGCCGGGGTGATGCCGGTGACCAATGCCAAGCAGATCCAGCGCATGGTGACCCTCTGCGGCGCCAGCCTGCCGGCGAAATTCACCAAAATGATGCAGCGCTATGAGCGGCATCCGGAAGCCCTGCGGGACGCGGGCATTGCCTACGCGGTGAACCAGATCGTGGACCTGATCGCCCAGGGGGCGGAGGGGGTCCATCTTTATACCATGAACAATCCCCTGGTGGCCCGGCGCATCGTGGAAAGCGTGGGCAGCCTCTGGCGGACGCCTTATTGAAAACGGGTTTTTCCCTGATGAGAACGATTTTTTTCTTATTAAGAACGATTTTCCTTCCTGGCATTGACATTTTTGGCGGAATCTAGTATATTGATAAATGTGGTGGAGTCAGCCGAGGAGGGGCTGCTCCAGATGATCTTATCCATAATATAGAATAAACAATTGAGGAGGAATACTTATGCTTGAAAGAATCCAGAGCAAGAAGGGCTTTACCTTGGTAGAGGTGATCGTCGTTCTGATCATCCTGGCCATCCTGGCCGCTATTTTGGTGCCGTCTTTGACCAGTTATATTGACAAGGCCAATCAGCGGGCTTTGATCGCCGAAGGGCGCGCGGTATTAATAGCTGCTCAGACCTTGGGCAGCGAGGCCCACGCCGGGTTGCATGAGAATGAACCTAATGCTACTGGGGACATTGGAACTGATGATAATGCGGTTCTTGTGTTGGCTGAGATGCCTGATGCCACATTAGCGGGGTTGACCTATGTTGGAGGAAAAGTAACAGCCTTTACCTTAACTACTACCGTTGGCGAAGTCGAGTATACTGCCGGTGGTGATCCTGCTTTTGTTCCTAACCTTAATCCGTGATTATTTCTTTTCACTCCTAATAACCCGTTCCTTGACGGCGGGCTTTGCCCCCTTAAAGCTCTGCGCTTTAAGGGGGCTTTTTCAGCCCTGCCAGCCCAATTCGGGAGGATGCGCTGATGACTTATTATCCCGGCTTAGGCCCTGCTTATATCGTCCTTTATTTCTTCGTTTTTGTGACCGGCGCCGCGGTGGGCAGCTTCCTCAATGTGGTGGCCTACCGTCTGCCCCGGCAGCTCTCTTTTGTCAAGGGCCGTTCCTTTTGCCCGGACTGCCGCCGCCAGCTCTCCCCCTGGGACATGCTGCCCATCCTCTCCTGGCTGCTGCTGCGGGGGCGCTGCCGCTACTGCGGGGCCCGGGTCTCCCCCCGCTACCCCCTGGTGGAAGCCTTGACCGGCCTGTTGGCCATGGCCGCCTTTGCCGTCTACGGCCCCTCCTGGACGGCCCTGGCCGTCTTCGCCCTGATTGCCGGCCTGACGGCCCTGGCTTTCATCGACCTGGACACCATGGAGATCCCCAACGGCCTGCTGATCTATCTCTGCCTGCCCAGCCTGGCCCTGGTCTTTCTGCTGCCCGGATTCAGCTTGCTCTCCCACCTGATCGGCTTTTTCGCCGTCAGCCTGCCCCTGTTTCTGATCGCCCTCCTGGTCAGCGGCGCTTTTGGCGGCGGGGATATCAAGCTGATGGCGGTTTGCGGCGGGGCCCTGGGCTGGCAGCTGATTTTGCTGGCCTTTTTCGCCGCCCTGCTGATCGGCGGCGTCCAGAGCGTCTACATCCTATTGACCCGCAAGAATGGGCTGAAGCAGCAGTTCGCCTTTGGCCCGGCCCTGGCCGCGGGCGTCATTCTCTCTGTACTTATCGGTACTGATGTGATAAAATGGTATGTAAACCTCTTTTAGAAAGAATTTTGTCGATAAGAAGAATTTTGTCGAGGAAAGCCGATTATGCCGAACTATCAATTCGTGGCCAAGGATTTGCGGGGCAAAACGGTGAAGGGCAGCCTGGAGGCGGACAGCACCGAAGCCCTGGTGGCCGGTTTGCGGGAAAACGGGCGCTACCTGGTCAGCTATCAGATCGCGGCAGAAAAGGAGCAGGGCCGGCGGATGAAGCCCCGGGATCTGGCGGATTTCAACCGCCAGCTGGGGGCCATGCTCAGCTCCGGCATCTCCCTGCTCCGGGCCTTGGAAATCATCCTGCGCCGGGATCTTTCCCCCAAGCACCAGGGCGTCTACCAGCAGCTGTATAACGGCTTGCTGGTGGGTACGCCCTTGAGCCAGGCCATGGCGGACCAGGGCCGGGTCTTTCCCCCGCTGCTGATCAATATGTTCCGCTCCGGCGAGGCCAACGGCACCATTGAACTGACCGCCAACCGCATGGCCGACCATTATGAGAAGGAATACCGCCTCAGGAATAAGCTGAAAAGCGCCTCCACTTACCCGGTCATCCTGCTGATCCTGACCCTGCTGATCATGACGCTGGTGTTCACCCTGGTGCTGCCCCAGTTTATCGATCTCTACGGGGATATGGAGCTGCCGAAAATCACCCAGGCCGTGCTCTGGGTATCCCGGCTGTTCACAGACCGGATTTATGTGCTGCTGTTTGCCCTGGCTTTTCTGGCCATTGCCTTGAAGCTGGTTTTCGCCATCCCCGATGTGCAGGTGCGGAAGGACAGGCTCAAGCTGACCCTGCCGGCTATCGGCAAGCTGATGCGCATCATCGTCACCGCCCGCTTTGCCCGCACCCTGGCCTCTCTCTATGCCAGCGGCCTTTCCATCCTCACGGCCCTGGATATTGCCAAAGGCACGGTGGATAACGCCTATATCGCCCTGCAGTTCGAGCCGCTGATCCAGGATGTGCGGAACGGTTCTTTCCTCTCCGACGCCTTGGAGCGGGTGGACGGCTTTGATAAAAAACTCAGCGCCACCGTGGCGGTGGGGGAGGAATCCGGCCGCCTGGAAGATATGCTGAATTCGGTGGCGGACAGCTTTGACTATGAGGCCGCCGAGGCCAGCCAGCGCCTGGTCTCCATCCTGGAGCCGCTGCTGATCTGCCTGATGGCCCTGATCATCGGCACGATCATGATCGCGGTGATGCTGCCCATCTATGGCATGTACAGCCAGATCGGCAGTTCTTACGGGTTATAGGCAGGCCCGTTCCCCCAGGCCGCCAGCCGCCGGCGGCGCTTTTTTGCGGCAACCATGATGGTGGAGGTAGGTTTATGAAAACCGCTATATATATTTCCGGCCAGTCTATTTCCGCCGCGGTAGGGGAAGAGGCTGGCCGTAAGCTGAAAGTGCAGGCCTGTTACCGGGGGCAGTTGCCGGAGGGCGCTTCCGGCCCGGAGCTGATCGCCGATATCGGTCAGGCCGCCCCTTATTTGGGCGGGTTTTTCAATACTTATCAGCTCAGCCGGCGCAATGTCCGGCTGGTGCTGGACGGGGATCATGTCACCGGCAAGGTGCTGGATCTGCCCCTGCTGCGGCCCAAGCAATTGCTGGCCCTGCTGCAAAACACCTTCAGCCAGGAGGAGCAGGACCCGGCGCTGATGCTTTATGATTACGCGGTGCTGCAGCCCCAGCGGCCGGAGGGCGGCGGCCGGGTTTACGCGGTGGCTGCGGAAAAAGCGCTGGTCAACCACTATATGCAGCTCTTCGCCGCCATCGGCGTCAACCTGTGCGGCATTGATCTGGCGCCTTTGACAGCCCTGCGCCTGGTGCGGAAGCTGCCGGAGCTCCGGGAACGCACTTTTATTTTTGTCTATATCGAAGGGCATGAAATGACCCTGCTGCTCTTTGCCGACGGCCGCTATGAGCTGACCAACCGGGCCTTTCTCCGGGAGCCCCGCAATACCCCGGCGGCGGCTGTGGAGATTTCCCGGGCCTTGTCCCAGCTGGTGCAGTTCAGCTATGTGGAGGCTACGGAGCATCCCTTGAGCAATGTTTTCATCAGCGGGCTGATGGAAGAGGAGCTGCAGTTCTGCCCGGATATTTCCTCCGCCATTTCCCTGCCGGTCAGCGCGCCTCCCCAGTCCCAGGCCATCAGCGGCAGCTTTCTCCGGCAGTATGGCGTCAATTACGGGGATTTCATTTTTTGCCTGGGCGGCTTGCTGGATTAAGCTGCCGATCATCCGGAAAGGACGTCGATCATGCGTGCATTGAAAGGCAAAAACATCAATCTGGCGGCACGGCTGGCTGAGAGCAGGAGCAAACGCAGCAGCCGGGGGAGCGCCGCCTTCCGGCTGGCGCTGCCCGTGGCGGCCCTGCTGCTGATCATCGGCGGCATTATGGGCTGGCTTTGGCTGAAGCTGATCCCTGAACAGGTCCTGGCGCATCAGGACACCCTAGCTTATCTGAGCAATGAAGAGAACCGCCGGGCCTATGACGACACCCTGGCCCTATCCGCCCAAGTGGCGGCACTGGAAACCCAATGCGGCTGCTTGGACCAGGCCCTGGCCAATTTGGCCGGGTATCCGGAGCTGAACCGGGACACCTACCAAATCCTGGCGGTTGCGGCGGCGGCCACGCCGGTGATGCTGACCGCCCTGGATTATCAGCAGGACAGCGGCGTCCTTGCCCTGGCCGGGCTGGCCAGCGGGGCCAAGCGGAGCGCGGATTTCGCCGAGCGCTTGCGCCTGCACGGCAGCTTCCGCCAGATCGCCTATTACGGCTATGCCCTGGGGGATGGATCCTATCAGTTCTCCCTCACCTGTGTGCTGCCAGGGGCGGAAGCCGAAGGAGGCGCGGTATGATCAGGAATTTAAGCAAAAGGGAAAAGACCCTGCTTTATATTTTGCTGCTGTTGCTGATCATTGCCGGCGGCTATTATCTGCTGATCGCCCCCAGCCTGACTTATTACGAGGAGCTAGGCGATGATCTGGCAACCCTGGAGGAGCAGCAGGCGGAAATAGCCGGCGTCATCCAGGGCCAGGCAGCCTTGGCGCAGAAAAAGGCGGAGCTGGAGCAGGCCCGGGCCGCCGGCTGGCGGCAGCTCAAGCGGGTGCTGGCCAATGACGAGCTGGATCATCTGCTCACCGGCCTGCTGCTGGAATACGGCCTGCAGCCCCTCTCCCTGGCCATTGCCGACCCGGCCTATCAGGAGATACCCGCCTTTGGCGCAGCCCTGGCCGAGGAGGGGCAAAACCAGGAAGGCGGGGTTCAGGAGCCGGAGGCGGGCGGCCCGGCGCTGACGGTGAATTACACGGATATCAGCTGCGTGGGCCGGCTTGAGGATTTGCTGCGGCTGCTGGACCGGCTGGATCAGGAGACCTGGCTCAGCCTGGTTGCTTTCCAGGCGGATCTGAGCCAAAACGCGGATTTCGATACGGCTGAACTGGTTCTCACAACCGAGGCTGTGGAAAAGGCCTACGGGGCCGCGGATTTGACTGCCAGCTATCAGTATCAGCTGCGGCTGGCGGCTTATATGACCAGGCAGGATGAGCCGGCCGGGGTTTAGGCCGCAGTTTGAATAAGAAGCAAAGAAAGAGATCGGGGAAAGGGTTAGGCGTTATGGGCAGGAAGGGCTCGGCTTTGGTCTGGGCGGTAACATCCATGCTGGTGCTGATGATACTGGCGGCGGCGGTGCTGGCCGCCGGGGGCGCCTATGCCCGGCGCAGCATCAATGACAATGCCAGCCGCCAGGCCTATCTGACCGCCCGTTCCGCCGTGGACGCCATGATCGCCCACCTGGAAGCAACCCCTGCCTCGACCCTGGTGCCCTCCCCGGCAGTCAACTTTACGGATTTGGGCCCGCTGCCGGGAACCGTCACCGAGGCCAGCGCCACCTGGGAAGACGCCACCCATGCCCACGCCCTGCTTACCGCTACCGCCAAGGTGGGCAATGCCAGCGAGACCGTGACCGCCCGGATGAAGCTGACAAAGGGCGGCGGGGGCGGCGGGGATAGCCCGGCCTGGGATTACCGGATCTTTGCCGACACCATAAGTTTTGGTGCCCACAATATAGACATTGGCGGCAGCATCCATAGTAATGGCAATTTATCCATCGGTTGGGGAAGCGGTAACATCAGTGGCACGGCGGAGGCCCATGGCACCCGTTCGATCGCCTCCGGCGTTAGCGTGCTGCCCGGCGGCAATACGGATGATATCCCAATGCCGAATCTCACCGATTATGTGAACAGCGTCAAAATCCCGGACATCGTTATGCCGCCCCCCGGCGACTGTATTAATGTCAATGCGAATACATTAGGGGGTAATAACTACCTGCAATATTGGAACGAAGACATGTATGTTACAGGGGGCGATGTGACCGTCAATCACGGGGTGGTGATCAACAGCGATGTTTATATTATGGGCGGCAGTCTGACCATCAAGGGCGGCGGCAAGCTGAATGGCAATTTATATGTAAGAGACAGCGTCGAATTTCAAAGCGGCGGCGCGGATATTGATGGCGGCTATATTTATGCCGGCCAGGACATCACGATCAAGGCCTGCCATCAGGTCAAAGGTAATTTATATGCGGATAGGGATATCAGTTTTCCCAATGGCGCGGATTATATTGAAGGCAATGTTTTCGCCAAGGGAAACATTAGCGCCACCGGATTTCTTACGCTGAAAGGTACTTTTTCCGCCGGTGGGACTATCTACCTCTCTAGTGGCGCCAAGATAGGTGGCAACCTATTTGCCAACGGGAATATTTCTTTCCCCAGTGGATTTACAGCTGACCCTGCGGTAATGCTCTGCGTTTATTCAGCCCAAGGCGATATCAACCGGGTATATACTACCGACACGATTGACGGCGTGATTTGCGCGCCTGGGGGCACAGTGACTATTAGCGATAAGGTTACCCTGAATGGAAGCATCGTGGGGAAAGAGGTTTCCGGCAGTGCGAGCCAAAAGCTACAGATGGGCGTAAGCAAATTTGATTTTCCCTTCCTGGGCGGTTCTGACAAATGGGAGTTTGTGCAGTATGAGTAGGCTCATGAAAAAGATGCGGCTTTCCCGCTCCGGCATGACCATGGTGGAGGTGGTGGTTTCCGCCCTCATTATGGCCCTGGCCGCGCTGATTTTGTCCAGCGCTTTCGGCTCCGCTTTGAAGGTGCTGCGCCGGGGCGCGGATTATCAGTCCGCCGGGAACAGCGCTTTTACTGTCATTGAGGGGGAAACCGCCACCGGGGAGGACGGCGATATGACGTTTAACGGTTTTCCTCCCGTACCGGGGAAATTCTACAGCCAGGAGGAAGAAGAGAACGGCGTGGTGGTCAAGTTTTACAGTTTTGAGCCTGACGAATAGGAGGGGCCATGAAGACGTCCCGGCTTTGCCTGAAAAATTGCCAAGGCTTCACCTTGGTTGAAGTGATCCTGGCCAGCTCCATCCTGCTGCTGCTGATCGCGGTCAGCGGCGGCATCCTCCTCTCCTCCCTGGGCGGCTTTTCCCGGGTGGCTGCCATGGGCGAGGCCAAGCAGCTGGGCCTGGCTGTCTACAGCTTCTATCAGCACCGCCTGACCGTAGCCAAGACCGTCTCCCTGGGTACAGGGGCGGCAGGTGAGGATCAGTACCTGGAAGTGGTTGACGCTACCGGCAGGCTGCGGTATAACAATGAGGAACTCTACGGAGAAGAAGCTTATCACGGCCTCCGGCTCCAGACCAGCCAGTGGGTGGAAGAAAAAGACTATCTGTTGTATCTGACAGTGACAGTATGGCGGGACGAGGACGGCAACGGTGTTTGTGACGAGGGGGAAGCGCTTTTCATCAAGGACGGCGCTTTCCGCATCAACAATCTGGAACGCAACAAAGACAAGCCCGGCGTGGAGCCCAAATATAAGTCTATCAGCAATCCCCGCCCCGAAGACGATCCCCAGATCAACGGCGCGATCTATTATCAGGAAGCGCAAGCGGTAACACTATAACTAAGGTGGCAGAGTAATGATCGATATCGGCAATATGAAGAATATCCGCATCGGCGAAGTCCTGGTCAGCCAGGGCTATCTCACCGAGGAGCAGCTGGAGCAGGCCCTGGCCTATCAGCGGCAGGCGCCGGGCAAGCGCCTGGGCGAGCTTTTGGTGGAGCTGGGCCTGGTGACGGAGCAGCAGAAGCTGCAGGCCCTGGCCGCCCGTTTGTCCATGTCCCTGATCCGCATCGACGCTTATCCGGTGAATGTGGAAGCGGTGCGCAAAATCCCCCGGCAGCTGGCGGAGAAATATTCGCTGCTGGCCCTGGATTTTCATGATGGCCAGTTATCCGTAGCGGTCAACGATCCCCTGAACTTTTTCGCCATTGAGGAAGTACGGCAAATCGTCAAACTCCCCATTCAGCTGGTGCTGGCGGAGGCGGAGCAAATCCGTAAGGCCCAGGATTATTATTACGCGGAGATTTCCACCATGAAGGCGGTCAGCGAGGCCAACCAGTCCGCCCCGGCCCTCCAGGCAGCCCTGCCGGAATTCACCGCGGATGCCGCCGACGACGCGCCGGTGGTGCGCCTGTTGAACAGCCTGCTGATCAAAGGCTTTAATACCAATGCCAGCGATATCCATATCGAACCTTTTGCTGATTTCGTCAGCGTGCGCATCCGGGTGGACGGGGCCATCGTGGATTATACCCGCCTGGCGACAAACGTGCATCAGGCCCTGATCGCCCGGATCAAGATCCTGGCTGATCTGGATATCGCCGAAAAGCGGGTGCCCCAGGACGGCCATTTCCGCCTGCAGAACGAGGGCATGGATTTGAATATCCGCGTTTCCCTGGTGCCTACGGTTTATGGGGAAAAAGCTGTGCTGCGTTTTCTCACCATCAATAGCCTGATCGATCATAATACCACCTTCGGCATGCAAGGGGATAATTATGAGAAAGTGATGAAGGCCATCAATATGCCCCATGGCGTCATCTATCTGACCGGGCCCACCGGCTCCGGCAAGACCACCACCCTCTATATGATGCTGGAATACCTGGCCCAGCGCCAGGTCAATATCGTCACTATTGAGGATCCGGTGGAGCGGAATATCCGGCGCTGCAATCAGATGCAGGTGAACCAGATGGCCGGCCTCACCTTTGACGTAGGCCTCCGGGCCATACTCCGTCAGGATCCGGATGTGATCATGGTGGGGGAGACCCGGGACGCGGAAACCGCCGGCATCAGCATCCGGGCCGCCATCACCGGGCATCTGGTGCTGTCCACCCTCCATACCAACGACGCGGTGGGCGCTGTGGTGCGTCTGGCGGATATGGGCGTACCGCCGTACCTGATCAGCAATTCTCTGGTGGCCATCGTGGCCCAGCGGCTGTTGCGGAAGATCTGCCGGGAATGCGCTTATACTTATGAGGCCAGCGAAGGGGAAAAGACCCTGGTCGGCCGGGATCTGCGCTTCCTTTCCAAGGGCAAGGGCTGCCCGGTCTGCAATGGCACCGGCTATAAAGGCCGGGTGGCTGTGCATGAGATCCTGCTGGTGGATAAAACCCTGCGGGCGATGATTACGGCTGGCGCGGACAGCGACACGCTTTTTGCCTATGCCCGGCAAAGCCAGGCCATGCGCACCCTGCGGGAGGAAGCCACAGAGCTGGTGCTTTCCGGCCTGACCACCACTGAGGAGTTATTGAAAACCGCTTATACCGAAGGCCTGGACAGCTGAGCCGGGCCCGCGGGGCAGCATTTTAGCTGCCGGGCGTATAAACAAAAGGCCTGAACCGGATACTGAGAACAGGAATGCCTGCCACCCGGCGGGCTGAGGGCTTATTCAGAATCAGGGGGAGCAATCAACAGATGATGGATATTGAAAAGATCGTGGCTTATGCCATTGAAAACCAGGTTTCCGATATCCATATTACGGAAGGCAATCCCGTCAGCTTTCGCAGGCATGGCCAGCTGATCCGCCAGCCCAACCTGGTCATCGGCCGGGCGCGAATTGCGGCGATACTCAAGCCGGATCAACTGAAGCTGGCAGCCCAGGGGGTGGATCTGGATTTCGCCGCCGGCTATGGGGGCGGGCGCCAGCGGATCAATGTTTTCCAGGCCGGGGGCAAGCTGGCTGTTGCCATCCGCCTGCTGAACGATACTATCCCCAGCCTGGATGCGCTGCGCATGCCGCCGGTGCTGAAGCAGCTGGCTGCCGAACCCCGGGGTTTGGTGCTGGTCACCGGGCCTACCGGCTCCGGCAAATCCACCACTCTGGCCTCCATGATCGATTATGTGAGCCAAACCCGGGATTGTCATATCATCACCATCGAAGACCCGGTGGAATATCTTTATCAGGAGAACCGCGCCCTGATCCATCAGCGGGAGGTAGGCCGGGATGTGGAGAGCTTTGCCACGGCTTTGCGTTCCGCCCTCCGGGAAGACCCGGATGTGATTCTGGTAGGGGAGATGCGGGATTATGAAACCATTGCCGCTGCCGTCACTGCCGCGGAAACCGGGCATTTGGTGCTTTCCACCCTGCATACCACCGGCGCGGCCAAAACCGTGGACCGGATCATTGACGTTTTTCCGCCCCATGCCCAGGCCCAGATCCGCGCCCAGCTGGCCGGTGTGCTGAAAGGGGTGATCTCCCAGCAGCTGCTGCCGCTGAAGCCGGACCGGGCCGGCCAAATCCAGGGCCGTATCGCCGCTATGGAAATCATGCTGGGTACGGATGCGGTGCTGAACCTGATCCGGGAGGGCAAGGCCCATCAGCTGAATACCGTCATCCAGTCCGGCGCAGCCCTGGGCATGCAGACCCTGGACTGCTGCCTGGCCAATTATGTGCGGCAGGAGCTGATAACCTGGGAAATGGCCCAGCAATACGCGGATAATCCCGGGGAATTAAGGCGGCTGGCCGCTATTTGATAAATGACAGATGATAAGGGCGTCAGCTTGGCCTTTTATTGGCAGGGGCTGTTGATCGACCCAGCGGCAGGATAGGTTGGGCGCGGATCAGGCAGCTGGAAGCCGCTACGGATCCCGGCCAGGAATGGCCCAGCCTTTAAGGCCCCGTATTTAACCATTGACAAATCCCCGCAATTAATATAGAATAAAAGCCGTCCCGCGGTTATGGGGGTGTGGCTCAGTTGGGAGAGCGCCTGCTTCGCATGCAGGAGGCCAGGGGTTCGAATCCCCTCATCTCCACCAAGCAAAAGGCCAGCTATCAATTATGATGGCTGGCCTTTTGCTTGTCCTGGGAGATGCGAACCATCCGTCGTTTGGTACGCATCCTTCCGGATAAAAGTACATCGCTCGGTTCGCATGGGTTCCATTTGATTAACGCTAATGAGGACGGGCACCTTAGCACACTCTTTCTACTTTATTTTTTCAAGTCTAGTGTCGCCCACTCCGTGTCCGTGAGTTCTAAATTTACAACATCACTTACAACATCATTTATATCATCAACGCCATCGGTGCTAGGACAATCTTCCGCAAACGGGGAAGAAAACAGCCTTCATGAGTTCCTGAGTTTCCCTTAAATCCGTCTTGAAGGTGGAGGTGAGCGCTGTTCTATGTATCCAGGCTGTCCAGGCTAGAGGGCAGGCTGGCATTATGGCGCTGCACGATATCCAGCATCCGGTCAAACTCGGCGCTGTTGATCACAGTTAGGTCGTCCCGGCCATTCTTGGTGATATACACCGGCCGCTTGGTCTTGGCGCAGAATTCGGAGATTTCGTTGTAGTTGTTTCGCAGGTCAGTGCTGGGCAATGCATTTTTTCTCCCCAGGATCTGCAACGGCGTATGGAGGCAATCAAAGCTTCCCTCACCGACACGCAGGCTGTTATCGACAAAACCCAGCAAGCAATGGAGGATAGTAAGATGATGCTGCAGCAAACCCAGGATGAATGCCGGCAGCTGGTCGCCTGGGCCCAGGTATTCCATGAATCCGCTATCGACGTCAAGAAGATGATTGCCTCTTGTATGATCGGCCGGGTAACGGTCAGCCGTGATTACAACATTAACGTCGAACTAAATGTGACTAAATCCCAATTTTTCAACGGGATGGAGATGGCGCTATAGCGATGATCATCCAGATCAGTTTAGCATTTTCCGAAGAGCCTGAAGCAATAGCTGATATTCCCATCACAAATCGCTACGCACTGCGTAGTGATTTGAGTTGGCCCTGTTTATAGGGTTGGGGCAAAGACCGGAAACTGAGAAAAGCAAAACTTAGGGAGCTGCTTACATAAATACTGACGATCATTACATAGAGATCAACATAAATTCAAAGGACTTCTACTGTTCAACTATAAGAGCATCCCAAAGTATTCTCTGGGGATGCTGTTTGAAAAAGGGGATCAGGTATAAAGCTAGAGAATATCAATAAGCCCAACCCATATCATTTGTCAATTTCGATTGCCGGGACGTTTCGAGCAGTGCGGCCGCCGGGGTTGAGGAACGGAGAGGGAGAATAAGGGGCGCGAGTTATTTTCGCGTTTTCCTGTAACCTTTTTGATGATTTTCCGTTTATTACACGATGGAGGAGGAGGGCGGTTGTGAAACATGATGAGATAGAACGGCTTTATCAAACGCACGCCAAAGAAATATATCTATACGCCCTTGCCCTCTGCAAAGACCATCATATCGCGGAAGATTTAACCAGCGATACCTTTTATAAAGCGTTACTGTCGCTTGACGTTAAAAGCGGGAGCATAAAATACTGGCTGCTTCATGTATGCAAAAACCTGTTTATTGATTGGTGCAGAAAAAAACGGAGAGAGCCGATTTCTCTAATCCAAGACATTGCCTATAGCGGCAATGCCCCGCTTAATGAGATCATTAAGGACGAAATGAGGCGGGACTTATATGCCGCGTTGCTGCGGCTTTCGGAGACGGACCGGGAAATGCTGACCATGTTCTATTTTTTGGATTGC
>DAIMZM010000049.1:0-18349 GCA_036733985.1 Bacillota bacterium | reverse complement strand
CTGGTCTTCGGCAAGGAGACGGCGGGCTTGCCCCCGGAACTGCTGGCAGCCTATCCGGACGCTACCCTGCGCATCCCCATGCTGCCGGATATCCGCTCCCTGAACCTGGCCAATTCCGTGGCCATCATCCTCTACGAGGCTTTGCGGCAGCAGGGCTTCCCCGGCTTGGCTTAGGTGACGCCATGGCTGAGAAGACCCTGATCACCGTGGCGGCTGCCGCGGCCGCCGAATTCACTGAAAAGAAGTCCCGCTTCATCGGCCAAATTGCCCCGGCTGCCAGCGAGGCGGCGGCCCAGGCTTTTCTGGAACGGATACGGGAGCAGCATAAGAGCGCCAACCACCATTGCTATGCCTGGCAGATCGGCCAGGACGACCAGTTCCAGCGCAGCGCCGACGCGGGGGAGCCGGCAGGCACTGCCGGCAGGCCCATCCTGGAAGCCGTCAAGCGGGCTGGGCTGCACAATACGGTGCTGGTGGTCAGCCGCTATTTCGGCGGCGTGCTTTTAGGCGCGGGCGGCCTGGCCCGGGCCTACGGGAAGGGGGCCCAGCTGGCTATCGAAGCGGCCCGGCTGGTGGAGAAGGTACCGGCTGTCCGTATCGCCTTGCATTTTGGCTATGGGCTTCTGGGCAAGGTAGAAACCTTTTGCAATCAGCCGGGCCTGGTCTTGGAAGAAAAGCTCTATGCGGAGCAGGCCTGCTTCATCTGCCTGGTGGCGGAAGCGGAGCAGGAAGGCTTGCGGCAGGCCCTGGCGGATTTGAGTAACGGCGCTTTACGCTGGCAGGATTTGGGCGAAAAGCTGTTTATCGACCGGCCAATCCCGGCCCGGCCCTGAGACGATAGGGGTATAAAAAACCTCGTTCCGGTCATACTGGGAACGAGGTGATTTTTATGGACGAGGTCAAGCGTTCCCGCAAAAGCAAAATGAAAAAACGCCCGGAGGATTGGGAGCATTTGAAGCAGGAGATCGCTGAGGAGCTGGGCTTGATGGACCAGGTCAGCAGCCAGGGCTGGAGCGGCCTGTCCGCCGAGGACAGCGGCCGGCTGGGGGGTATCTTTTCCGCCAGGAAAAAGGCCATGCACGCCGCTGCCAGCCAATTGGCGGAAGCCAATTTGCCTGGCGCGGCCCCTTCCATCGCGGAAGTGGTGCAGAAGGAGATTTTCCCGCCAAAACAGGATTAAGGCGGTTAAAATCCGCCTTTTCCCCCGCTTCCGGGTAAAAGAAGCGGCTTTAAAACGCTTATCCTAATTTTCCATGTTCTTTTGTCATAAGCAGCCTGCGACGTGCTTCGCGGGCTGTTTGTTTTATAATCATAGCGTGGCTGAAATCAACATAGCATATAGCAGAAGGCTTGCCAAAGGTATGGATATGGGTGCATATACGGTTTACGCCGATGTTTTGCTGGCGCTGAATTTCTTTCTGGATTTCTTCCTCCTCTGGGCCGCCGGCTGCTTTCTCAGGCGGCGGACGCCCCTGTGGCGGCTGCTGGCTGCCGCGGCCTTAGGGGCCCTCTACGGCGCGGGACTGCTGCTGCCCGGCCTGACCTGGCTGTACCGGATTCCCGCTGTGGTGGCGGTCTCCCTGATCCTGCTGCTGGTGGCCTATCCCTGGCAGGGCTACGGCGCTTTTTTCCGCCTGCTGGCCGTGTTTTACCTGACTGCCTTTGCTATGGCCGGGGCTGTGCTGGCCGGCAGCCGCCTGCTGGCCGGCCAGGGCCTTTCCTTCGGCATGCGGGAAACCGTACGCTGGGCTTCGCTGCTCTTTGGGCTGATGATGGCCGCTATCCTGGCCCGCCGGGGCATGGCCCTGATCAAGCGGAATTGGCAAAAGGATGAGTTCCGGGTGATTCTGGAAGTTTGGCTGGCCGGCCGCAGCTGCAAGCTGACAGCGCTGATCGATACGGGCAATGATTTGCGGGAGCCTTTATCCGGCCTGCCGGTGATCGTGGCGGAATACCGCTTCCTGCAGCCTTTGTTCCCGGAGCGCCTGCGCCTGGCCTGGCAGCTTTATCAGGAGGACGCGGCCCGCCTGGTGCAGTTCCTGGCGGAAGAGGGCGGGCAGGACGGCTGGGCCAGAAGGCTGCGCCTGGTGCCCTTTGCCAGCATTGGCAAGAACCATGGCCTGCTCCCCGGCTTTCGGCCGGACCGGCTAATCATTACGGAAAACGGCCGGCGCTACGGCGTAGACGCTTATATTTGCATCGTGTCCCGGGGGTTTTCCGCGGGCACGGATTACCAGGCGGTGATCAATCCGGAGATCTTTGCCGGGGGCAATGAGATTAAGGAGGCGGCGGGGATTTGAGCAGCTATATCCAGCAGATGTATGCCTTTCTCATGCAGCTCAGGGCTTGGCTGTCCCTGAACAAGGCTGTGGATTATATCGGCGGCAGCGATGTGCTGCCCCCGCCCTTAAGCGCCGACGACGAACGGGAGCTGCTGCTGCGCCTGGCCGGGGATGATAACGAGGCCCGGCAGACCCTGATCGAGCATAATCTGCGCCTGGTGGTGTATATTGCCCGGAAATTCGAAAACACCGGCGTGGGGGTGGAGGATTTGATCAGCATCGGCGCCATCGGCCTGATCAAGGCGGTGAACACCTTCGACGGGGAAAAAAAGATCAAGCTGGCCACCTATGCCTCCCGCTGTATTGAAAACGAGATCCTCATGTATTTGCGGCGTAATAGCAAGACCCGCTCGGAAATCAGCTTCGACGAGCCTTTGAATATTGATTGGGACGGAAATGAGCTGCTGCTTTCAGATATCCTCGGCACAGAGGAGGATATAATCTACAAATCCATAGAGGAGGAGGTGGAGAAGAAGCTGCTTTTTGCAGCCATGGAGAAGCTGACCAACCGGGAGAAGATCATCATGCAAACCCGCTTCGGCCTGTTCGGCCAGGAGGAGATGACGCAAAAGGAGGTGGCGGATATGCTGGGTATTTCCCAATCCTATATTTCCCGGCTGGAAAAGCGCATCATCCGTAAGCTGCAAAAGGATATTATGAAAGCGGAATGATCCCGCTTTCGCCTTAAACCGGACGATTGTCTATGAAACCAAACCTACCCGCAATACCATGAAGGGGAGCAAAGACGCTGGTCTTTGCTCCCCTTATCTTGGCTTGTAGCGGTTTGGTTTTTGACCTTTAGAGGGCGGTTGGGGCCGGTTCCGGCGCGGGCTCCTGGAACAGGGTCATGATATCCACGTATTCGTTCAGGTCCGCGGGCAGGGCCACTTTCATACCGGAGCCGCTCTTGACCAGGGTCATGGTGACCGTGCCTTCCATGGCGGCGGTCTCTTCCATAACTGTCATACCCATATTCATGTAAACGTCGATCTTTTTCAGGGCGCCTTTTTTGTCCACCAGATAGGTGGCGGTCAGCTCATTCACCTGATAATTCAGGCCGTCCATGACCAGGGCCAATTCGGCCTGATCCGCATCGCTGATCGCCATATCCGTGCCCATGGTCTTGACCATGGCGTTCATATAGCCTTCCAAATTGGACATGTCTACGGTATAGACCGTATCCGCGCCGGATTTGCCAATGGTGATGGGCCCCATCAGGGCAATGCCGTAATTGCCGTTGTAGCTGTTTTCCGGCATCATGGCCTCGATCTCCGCCAGCAGATCCTCATAAGACTGCAGGGCCGCGGCGGTTTCCGGATCAGCCTCAGCCAGCAGCGCGCTGACGGCCTCCAGATCCAGCTTATACTTGAGCACGCCCTCCGGCCCCAGATCCAGGCGGAGATAGAGCACCTGGTCTTTCATGTAGATACTGAAGTCGACGGCAACGTCTTCCTGCCCCTCGGCGTCGCTGCCGGTGACAGCCAGCAGATTATCCACGGCCAGCAGGAAGCCGGCGGCTTCCGGATCGCCTAAAGCCTTGATTTTGCTGGTCAGGCTCAGGGCCATTTCAGCTACATCGCTGCCTGCCATGCCCATGCTCATGGTCATGGCGAAGTCCATTTCCAGGCCGCCGTCATATTCCAGGGCGCTGACCTGCTGCAGGGCGGCGTAATCGGCAAATTGCTGCAAATAAGGGGCGGCTTTGGCCGCGTCCACCGCGCCGCTGTCTACCAGATGCTGGAGCAGCAGGGGCGCTTTGCCCTCGGCGTCGGCTTTCATAGGCGTGGCCAGGGCCGTGTAAGCGATGCCCATTACGCTGTCACGGGTGAAATCCATGAGCCCCAGGCTGATGATATCAGCCACCCCCAGTTTGATGGCGAATTGCTCCGCGTCGGCATAAGTAAAGTCCCCTCCGGCCGCGCTGCTGTAGCCCAGGGCCCGGAGGATGAAGGTGCAGAACATCTGGCTGTTGCAGGGCTGCTGAGGCCCATAGGTCTCGCCGCCCAAACCGGTGGTCAGGCCCTTTTCATACAGATACCCCACATAAGGGGCTTCCCAGCCCTTCAAGTCGGTAAAGGGATGCTGGTACTGGTTTTCCCGCGCCTCCGTATCCGCGCCCAGCAGGCGTACCAGTACGGCGGCGGCTTCGGCCCGGGTGGGAACCCGTTCCAGCTCATAGCCGTTATTGGTGCCGGTGAACAAGCCCATCTCCACCAGGCTGTCCGCGCAGTGGTCATAAACCTGGGCCAGGGCTAAGCCGCTGGCAAAAGCCATGATCAGGACTGTCGTCAGGGTCAAAACAGCAAGTTTCTTTAGCTTCATACCGTCAACTCCTTAATCTATGTTTTAACATCCGTTCACACCTAATTAAAACATATTTCAGGGCAAAAGTATATATGCCGGGAGAAATTTGCCGATAAAAAAGGAAAGGGGTTGTCACAGGACAGCCCCTTTGGCATAGCGGGATAGTTTTGGCGTGGCGAGGGGCCGCACCCGCCGGTGTTGGGCAAGGGCGGAAATCAGGCCCCCGGCGGCCAGACAGCAATAATAATTCAGGCCCCGGGTCAGGATCAGCGCCGGCAAGACCAGGGCGTTGCCGAAGATGCCCGCGTACAGCAGCATAAAGCTGCCCTCCGTGACGCCTACGCCGCCGGGTATGGGCAGGGACTCCATGGCCAGGGTCAGGCTGGCCTGCATGGCCACAATGCTCCAGAAGCCGCAGCCGGTCAGGCCGAAGGCCTTGTAGACCCAGAAGGGCAGGGAATAGAGGGCCAGCACATGGCAGGTGGTCAGCAGCAGCAGGGTGAAAAGCATCCGGGGGTTGCCCCGCACATAGTCGGCGCCCCGCTGATACTCGGCGATCTGGGCTTCCAGCTTGGCCCGGGTCTGTTCCGGCCGGCGCAGCAGGCGCAGCTTGGCCAGACCCTTCGTCACCAGCCGGAGCAGCTTAGGCGCCAGGGTATTGGAGAAGATGGCCAGGCAGTAGAAAGCAGCCACCAGCAGTTGGGCCACCGCGCCATAGAGCAGCAGGTACTTGATGGCGCCCAGGGCCTGCCATTCGCTGCCTTGGGAAAGGAGGCAGGCCAGGCCGGCCACGAACAGCACGGAGATATGGTAAGCGGTATTGAACAGCAGCAGCACCAGAGAGGAGGCCCCCAGGGGCAGGCCGTCCCGGCCCATATAATAGAGCTGGGAGGGCTGTCCGCCGCAGCTGGCCGGGGTAATGGAGCTGAAATAGAAATCCACCATGGCATAGGTCAGGCAGCGCCGCCAGCGGAGCTTATAACCCAGGCCTGAAAGCAGATACCGCACGGACACCGCCTCAAAGCTGAAAAACATGATCATGATCAGCAGTCCCATCAGCATATAGGGGATATCCACCTGATGCAGCAGGGCAAAAATCCGCGGCAGCTCATGGTTCCGCAGCAGCAGGAAGCCGGTGACAACCAGGATCAAGGCCATAAGGGCCAGGCTGATCATTTGTTTTTTCCGATTGATAAACCGATTCTCCACGATCTTATCCTCCGCAAACGCGCAATCTGGGGTTATTGGCCCGCTTTTCATCCGCCAGCATCCTTTGGCGCATGACGGCCCGGGCCCGGTTCAGCCGGGATTTCACTGTGCCCACGGAAATCCCGGCCGCGGCGGCGATCTCCTGATAAGAGAGGCCGGAAACTTCCCGCAAGGCCGTGACCAGCCGGTATTTAGGGGTCAGCCCATTGATCAGCGCCTGCAGATAGTCCTGGCTTTCCTGATCCAGGTATAATTGCTCGGGCAGGGTGGAATAATCCGCGATTTCCAGCTCAGCTAGGGGGCTGCCCTGGTCGTCGGTGAGCTGGGAAAGGCTGATCTCCTGACGGCGGTTGCGGTTCCTGAGGAAGTCATGGCAAGTGTTGACGCTGATCCGGTGCAGCCAGGTGGAAAACGCGGCGCTGCCCCGGTATTCCGGCAGATGCCGGTAGATTTTCAGCAGGGTTTCCTGGCACATATCCGCCGCGTCTTCCGGATTTCCCAGCATCCGGAGGCCGATATTGTAAATGCGCCGGCTGTGGAAAGCGACCAGTTGCTCAAAAGCTTTGATGTCGCCCTGCTGGGCCAGTTTGATCAGTTGTTTTTCATCAGTCATGGCGATACTCCCATTATGCCTTAAGGCAAATCCTTTGGGTCAAGGAATGGATAACCCTGGGCCCGCATCTGGGGCAGGAACATCTCCAGGGCTTTCAGGGTATTGGCCGGCGCGCCGGGCTGGGCCGAGCTGTCTGCGCCGCAATCATGGAGCAGGAGGACGCCGCCTTTTTGGCAGCCCTGTTCCAGCCTTTCCAGCAGGGTCAGGGGCTGGGTGAGCCGCCAATCCCGGATCATCACGGTCCAAAGCAGCAGCCGCAGGCCGTACTTTTGGGCCAGGGCCAGGGTGAACACATTCACATTCCCATAGGGCGGGCGGTAATAGCGGGGCGTTTGGCCCCCGGGGGCCAGCATCACGCCGGCTTGCAGCGCTTTTTTGGTGGCAAAATAGCCCGTGAACCACATGTTTTGGTGCCGGGGGCCGTGCCAGCCCAGGGTATGCCCTTCCTCCCGGATGCGGGCAGCCAGCTCCGGATAGCGCCCGGCCTGGCTGCCCACCAGGAAGAACAGAGCCTTCGCTTGATTTCGCCCCAGGACGTCCAGGAAAGCCGGGGTATAATTGGGGTCCGGCCCGTCGTCAAAGGTCAGCAGCAGGGCCGGGCCGGCCAACCGGGCCAGCTCCCGCCGCTGCCGGCCTTTCACATAGAGGGTGGGCAGAGGGCCGTAAAGCAGCCAGAGCAGCACCAGGCCCAGGATTATGGCCAGGGCGGCGGTCATGCGGTGATGCGCCCGCTGTTGAGAAAGTTGGCCAGGATATAGGCGCTGAGGGCGTCCTCATCCAGGGTATGGCAAAAGCGGCGCTGGGCCAGGCGCATCATATTCAGCATGGGTTCGGATTTGATCAGGGCTTCCAGCTGGCCCAGGCATTGGGCCGGGCTCTTTTCCAGCACCAGGCCCATGCCATGGGCGGCGATAAATTCAGCGTTCTTGATCTCCTGCTCCAGGAAGGGGGTCGGCGCCAGCATCGGTAGCTCGCTGTGGATGGCCTCGAACATGGTGATCCCCCCGGGCTTGGAGAGGAGCAGATCCGCCCGGTTCATATAATAGGGCACCTGATCCGTGTAGCCGATCACCTCGATATTGGCATAATTCTTAGCTTTCAGGCGCTGGAACAGCTTCCGGTTATGGCCGCAGATCACGGTGGCATGCAGGTTGGCTATTTTGGACAAGCCCTGGTAAAATTCATTTTCCAGGGGCAACAGGCCCAATCCGCCGCCCATGATCAGCAGTTCCCGGGGGCTGCCGGCTTTTTTGCCCCTGGGCCGGGGCTGGTAAGCCGCGCTGACCGGCACGCCGGCCACAGCGATGCGCTGTTCCGCCACGCCGGCTTTGAGCAGGCTGGCCTTGGTCTCCTCCGCGGCGGCCAGGTAGAGGTCGGTGCCCGGGTTGATCCACACATTATGGCTGGTGATATCGGTGATGCAGGTGACGATAGGCAGCGGATTGCCGCTTTTCTTCTTATAGTCGGAAAGCAGGCGGGCCGCCAGGGAATACGTGGTGATGACCAAATCCGGGCACAGCATGTCCATGTAAGCGGTCAAGCGGCGCAGAGCCTGTTTTTCCAGCAGGCTGACGGCTTCCTGCTCCTGGGTTTCCGCGTTCACCGCCTTTTTATATGCGCTGTTCAACAGCTTGGAGCAGGGGCTGGCCATCAGCAGATTATAGGTTTTGTAAATATTATTGCAGCCCTTGGGGAAGGCGATTTGGTACATATCGTCCAGGATCAGATCCGCCTCGGGGAAATCCCGCTGCAGCCGGGCCGCCAGGGCATAGGCGGCGGAAATATGCCCCATGCCAAAATTGCCGGTGATGATCAGTATCTGCATAGTCTGTCTGTCTCCTCAAAATAATTTCAGATGATAAGATGAATGATTTCAAATGAATTATGGTTCCCGGGCCTGGTCTTGAGCAGGCCCCACCGGCTCGGCCCGGTCAAAGATCAGGATGGATTTAAACAAATCCCCATCCACATGCAGGGAAAAGCTGGCGCCCTGAAGCTCCGTGAGGGAGCTGGCGATGGCCAGGCCCAAGCCGCTGCCTTCGCTGCCCCGGGACCCGTCCCCCCGGACAAAGCGTTCCTGCAGTTCCCCGGCGCTGATATTCAGCACATCCCGGGACACGTTTTTCAGGGAGATCCGCACCTGCTCCGCGGTTTGGGCAATATCGCAGTAGACCCGGGTGCCGGCCTGGGAATATTTGCAGATATTGTTCAGCAGATTATCCAGCACCCGCCAGAGCAGCCTGCCGTCGGCGATGATATACGGGGCGGTTTCCGGCGCGATGACCACCGGCGTCAGCTGGGCCGCCTGGAAACGCTCGCTGTATTCCCCCAGGCATTGGTTGATCAGCTCCGTCACGTTGGTCAGCTCCGCGTTCACCGCCACATTGCCGGTGGAGGCCTTGGAGACTTCGATCAAATCCTCGGTCAGCTTCCGCAGCCGGGCGGATTGCCGGGCCAGCACGTCGATATATTCCCGGGCCTGGGGATTTTCCACCTGTACCTTTTGCAGCAGATCCACATAGTTGATAATGGAGGTGAGGGGAGTTTTCAAATCATGGCTGACATTGGTGATCAGCTCGGTTTTGAAGCGCTCGCTTTTCAGCCTTTCCTCCACCGCCGCGGCCATACCCGTGCTGATGCTGTTCAAATGCTCGGCGTGGCGGCGGAAATCCGCAAACATCTTCTCGGTTTTCAGATGATAGTTCAGGTCGCCCTGGGCCAGGCTTTGGCCGCCCTTTTGCAGCTTCCGCATTTGCAGGGCCGCGGAGCAGACCAGCAGCAGCATGGATAAGTTCAGCAGGATAAACATCAGGGCCCAGAAATCGCTGTAAAGGGAGCCCAGCAGAAACAGGGCGGAACACAGCGCGTAGAGGCCGAAGCCCAGCAGGAATTTCCAGATAATCGGCAGGTTTTCCACGATCAGCCGCAGCAGGCCGGCAATTTTTTTGAGCAAGCGCCACAGCCAGCGCAGCACCAGGAAGATCAGGCTGTTCCGCCACCAGGCCCCTGATTTGAAGCGGGAGGCCAGGCTCATGCAGCCGCCCAGGGCAATCAGGAGGACCAGCAGCAGCAGGGGCGCCAGCGCGGCCACCGCGGCCTGGGTGGAATAGCTGAAATAGAGTACGCTGTCCATCCAGGAGAGCACCACCGCGCCCAGGCAGAGGATGATGACCAGATAGAGGTCTACAGGGATGCGGTCCATCCAGTTCAGGCGCTGATAGGGTTCCTCATGATGCCGCCCTGCCGCAAACATCAGGAAGACGAACAGGGCCAGGGTGAGCAGCCAGAAGAAGAACAGGGCCGGCAGCAGGCCGCCGCCCAGCAGGGCAGAGGGGATCTCCAGCGCGTTCCAGCCGTTTTGATAGGGAAAATAGCCCAAGTTATATTGATAGCTCAGCGTGGCGGCTATGGCCAGTCCTGAGACGAGCAGGAAGAGGAAGACGGCTAAAGTTTTGACAGCCTGGTTCCCGGCCAGCTTTTTCATGTCAATCAATTCCTTTGTCGATTTTGTAGCCTTTGCCCCAAACCACTTTCAGGTACCTGGGCTCAGCCGGGTTGAATTCCAGCTTTTCCCGGATATGCCGGATATGCACGGCCACGGTGTTTTCCCCGCCGCAGGCGCTGGCTTGCCAAACCTGGCGGTAAATCTCAGCTGAGGAAAAGACCTTGCCCTGATTGGCCAGGAGCAGCTTTAAAATATCATATTCCGTGGGGGTGAGGCCGACGGGCTCGCCGTGCATGGTCACGCTTTTAGCCTCGTCGTCCAGAACCAGCCCGCCTAAAGCAATGGTGGCCTTCTCCTGCCGGCCGCCCAAGTCCAGATACCGCCGGAGCTGGGCTTTGACCCGGGCGATCAATTCTACCGGGTTGAAGGGTTTGACTACGTAATCGTCGGCGCCGATATTCAGGCCCAGGACCTTATCCGTGTCCTCGCTTTTCGCCGTGAGCAGGATCACCGGGATATTGCTGTTTTCCCTGAGCTTGGCCAAAGCGCCGATGCCGTCCATGACCGGCATCATGATATCCATTAAGATCAGGTGGATGTTTTCCTGACCGATGATCTCCAGGGCCTGTTTGCCGTTGTAAGCGGCGAAGGTGCGATAGCCTTCGGCTTTCAGGTAGATCATCAGCGCGTTGACAATGTCTTTTTCATCGTCACAAATCAGGATATTGTACATTTCCCACCCTCCATCCGTAGTATATACGAAACTTTTTTAAGAACCAAGACGCCAAATGGTTAAGATTTTTTTAAGATACCCCTGTTGTTTTTACGGAAAAGTCACTAACCGCAACCAGTTATCGTTACCGGCGGGGCAAAAATGATTGCATGGTTGGGAGATTATGATATAATGATGAATATGATAGCAGCGGTATTACCATCAAGCGGGGAGGTTGGCAAATGGGTATTATTAAGGCGATCGGCGGCGCCGTCGGCGGCGGCCTGGCGGATCAGTGGCTGGAGGTCATCGAGCCCAATGAGATGACGGACAATATCGTTTTCACCAATGGGGTGAAGACCCGGCCCGGCGATAAACGCAACCAGAACAAAAAAGGTACGGCGGATGTGGTTTCCAACGGCTCGGTGGTGCATGTTTATCCCAACCAGTTCATGCTCTTGACCGACGGCGGCAAAATCGTGGATTATACCGCCGAGCCCGGCTATTACACGGTGGATGATTCCAGCCAGCCCTCCCTGTTCAACGGCGCTTTTGGCGAGGCGCTGAAAGAGGCTTTCCGCCGGGTCAAATACGGCGGCGTCACCCCTCAGGCCCAGAAGGTTTATTACATTAACCTGCAGGAGATCAAAGGCATTAAGTTCGGCACCCGGAACCCGGTGAATTACTTTGATAACTTTTATAATTCCGAGCTGTTTTTGCGGGCCCATGGCGCTTATTCCATTAAAATCACCAACCCGGTGCTGTTCTACGCCGAAGCCATACCGAAGAACGCGGACCGGGTGGATATCAATGATATCAATGAACAGTATTTGTCCGAATTCCTGGAAGGCCTGCAGGCCGCCATCAACCAGATGTCCGCCGAGGGGGAGCGCATCAGCCATGTGGCTTCCCAGGCCGGGAAGCTCAGCCGCTACCTGGCCAACGCCCTGGATGAATCCTGGCGGGCCCTGCGGGGCTTTGAGATCCAGGCCGTGGGCATTGCCAGCATCGCCTATGACGAGGAATCCCAGAAGCTGATCAATATGCGCAATCAAGGCGCGATGCTGGGGGATCCCAGCGTCCGGGAAGGCTATGTCCAGGGCTCGGTGGCCAGGGGCATTGAGGCGGCCGGTGCTAATGAGAGCGGTTCCCTGGGCGCTTTCATGGGAGTGGGCCTGGGCATGAACGCGGGGGGCGGCTTCATGGCCGGCGCTTCCGAGGCCAATCTCCGGCAAATGCAGCAACAACAGCAACAACAACAGCCTGCCGGCCAGCCCGCCGGCAACTGGACTTGCCCCTGCGGCGCTGCCAACAGCGGCAATTTCTGCTCCGCCTGCGGCCAGCCCCGTCCGCTAGGCCCGGCTTTCTGCAGCCAATGCGGCAATAAGCTGGAGCCGGCTGCCCGCTTCTGCCCCCAATGCGGCAAGCCGGTGCAGGGCTAGGGCAGCGGCCCGGTGTTTTTATTGTACCGCCGGCCCATTAAAAGCGCTTTGAGCAAAAATTAAAATCAGATTAAAATTGAGTCCTTTAAAGAAACGCCTGCGCTGCCAAAGCACGCGGGCGTTTCTCAGCTGGACGGGGGCTTGCCCGGCAAACCGCTTGCTTGATCCCGGGCAGCGTCTATTCGCTGCGGCCCAGATAATAGGCCTCCTGCTCCGGGGTGAGGCAATCGATGGCGAGGCCCAGGGTTTTCAGCTTATCCCTAGCTACCTGAGCGTCGATTTCCCGGGGCACCGGGTAGAGCCGGGGCAGGAGCCCCCGGCCTTTTTGCGCCAGATATTCCAGAGAGCGGGCCTGGATGGCGAAGCTCATATCCATGATATCCGCCGCATGGCCCATGCCCGCGGCCAGATTCACCAGGCGGCCTTCGGCCAGCAGGTTGAGGATGCGGCCGTCCGGCAGCTGATAGCCGGTGATATCCGGCTTCCGCTGGAAAACCCGGCTGCTCAAGGCGGCCAGATCCCTTTTGCTGATCTCCACGTCGAAATGGCCGGAATTGGCCAGGATGGCCCCGTCCTTCATCTTTTCCAGATGCTGGGCCGTGATCACGTCCCGGCAGCCGGTGGCGGTGATGAAAATATCTCCCAAGGGCGCGGCCTGGTCCATGGGCATCACCCGGAAGCCGTCCATGGCTGCCTCGATGCCTTTGACCGGGTCGATTTCCGTAACGATTACTTGCCCGCCCATGCCCTTAGCCTTGGCCGCGATGCCCCGGCCGCACCAGCCGTAGCCGGCGATCACCACCACCCGGGAGGCCACGGACAGATTGGTCACGGCCATCAGGGCGGTCATGGTGGATTGGCCGGTGCCGTAGCGGTTGTCGAAAAGATGCTTGCAATCCGCGTCGTTCACCGAGATCATGGGGAAGCGGAGGCCCCCCTCCCGCTCCCTGGCTTTCAGCCGCATAATGCCGGTGGTGGTCTCCTCGCAGCCGCCGATCAGCGCCTCGGCATATTCGGGGTGATCAACGTGGAGCAGCTGGGTGAAATCCCCGCCGTCGTCGATGATCAGATGGGGCCGGAAGGCCAGGGCGGCGCAAAGATCCGCCTGGTATTCCTCAGCCGTGGCCCCATGGACGGCGAAAACCTCCACGCCGCTCTCCGCCAGGGCCGCCGCCACATCGTCCTGGGTGGAAAGGGGGTTGCAGCCGGTGGCCCGGACCGCTGCCCCGCCGGCCTGGAGGATGGTGGCAAAATAGGCGGTTTTGGCTTCCAGATGGATGGAAATGGCCACCCGGAGCCCGGCAAAGGGCCGGGTTTGCCGGAAATCAGCCTGGATCGCCTGGAGCAGGGGCATATAGGAAACCACCCAGTTTATCTTATCCCGGCCCGCCGGGGCCAGGTTCGCATCTTTAATATGGGACATCTGCAACCCTCGCTTTTCTTTTTCCTAATTAGTTGTGTTATTCCGCCGCTTTGTGTTATAATAGGCTTAGATTTTACACCTCAGTTTGGGAGAATTAAGCTATGCTATGCGATCTGCATTTGCACAGCAGCTTTTCGCAGGATTCGGACACCCCTATGGCGTCCCATTGCGAAAGGGCTGTTAAGCTCGGCTTTGCTTGTCTATGCTTCACCGAGCATATTGAAGGGAATCCGGTTGATCCGGGTTATGGCTATTATCGGCGGGACGCTTATTTTGCCGAAATCGAAAGGATGCGGGAAAAATACGCGGGCCGGCTGAAAATTTTGGCCGGCGCGGAGTTTTCCGAGCCTCATCTTTATCCCGGGCTGCTGGAGGAATGCAACCGCCAGCCTTATGACTATATCATCGGCAGCGTACATTTCTGGATCAACGATCTGTTCCCCAGCCAGCTTCGGGAAAAGCAGATCCGGGTGGAGCGCTCCTTTAACGCCTATTGGAAAGAAGTGCTGAAGGCGGTGACCCGTGGCGGCTTTGACGCGGTGGGGCATTTGGATTATCCCAAACGTTTCCACCATCAGCTGCTGTATGAGAAAGAACAAATGGGGGAGATCTTCAGCGCCATGCGGCAAAATAAGATCATCCTGGAGATCAACTGCGGCGGCCTGCGCCGCCAGTATCCGGAAACCAATCCCGGCGCCACCTTGCTGAACCTGTACCGGGAGCAAGGGGGCTGTACCGTGACCCTGGGTTCGGACGCTCATAAGGCGGCTTTGCTGGGCTATGGGGTGGACAGGGGTAAGGAGCTGGCCCGGGCCACCGGCTTGGTTGAAGTCTATTTTCAGAACCGGCAACCGGTGGCGGTGACGGCGTAGGCCGGGCTTGGCCCATTGGCTGCTGGAATCGATTGTATCATAAATCCGGCCTTGTTCGCAATAAAAACGCAAGAAAAAGCGCCTTTCCGGAAAAAGGCGCTTTTTCTTGCGTTTTTTTATGTTTCCACCGGTTTGCCTGTGAATATTTAGTTCAGTTCGGTGATGCCGTCGATACGCAGGCCGAAATAGGGCGCGCTGCGCAGGGTGGATTCATGGAAGACGCCGCCTTCAATGGCTTCGCCGGTATCGCCCACAAAGTCGCCGTCGGTATCGATCCCCAGATAAGAGGTGATGGTTTCGCCGCCCACGGTGAAGTTGGCGGTGTCGAAGACTTCCAGGGAGCCGTCCTTCAGGGCCGCGATCACTTCTTCAACTTTCTCGGCAGTGCCGGGGGCGCAGCTCTCGCCCAGGTCGGAGATCATCACCGCGTCGTCCGCATAGCCTAGGGCCAGGTCGACGGGGACAGGCTCCCCGGTGAGCATGCATTTCAGCACAGGGGTGTAAAGGGCTGCCCAGTTGTTCTGGGCGGAGGTCAGGGCGGCGGTGGGCGCCGCGGCCCGCATATCGATATTATAACCCACGACGTAGACCGGTTTGCCGCCGTCCAGGGCCGTCTGGGCCGCGGAGGCCGGGCCGGTGGAGTCCGCGTGCTGGCCGATGATGACGCAGCCTTTGCTGATCAGGGCATTGGCGGCCTCGCCTTCGGCAACCGGATCATACCAGGAATTGGTGTACTGCACGTCCATATGAACGTCCGGCACGATGCTGCGGATGCCCAGGAAGAAAGCGGTGTAGCCGGAAACCACTTCCGCGTAGGGATAAGCGCCCACATAACCCACATAAGGATCGGTGACGGCGCCCGCGTCCATCAGCTCCTGAAGCTTCAGGCCGGCCACCACGCCGGAAACATAGCGGCTCTGGAAGGTGTAGGGGAACATATTGCCCACATTGTCCAGGGGCTCCAGAGCGGCGGTATCCCCGGTGCAGACCACGAAAATGATATCCGGATATTCGGCGGCGGCGGCCATCACATGGGACTGATGGCCGTAGGCGTCGGAGAGGACGATATGGCAGCCCTGCTCAGCCAGGTCTACAGCCGTGTCGTAGGAGGTTTCGTCTTCCGGGATGCTGTACTTAAAAATCACCTGGCTTTCGTCAATACCCAAAGCGGCTATGGCGGCCTCGATGCCTTCGATATGGGCCAGGTCATAGCCGGAATTCTCATCATGGGCCAGCATGACGCCGATTTTCAGGTCGGCGGCGGCAATACCGGCTCCCTCGGCAGGCTGCTCCGCGGCAGGCTGTTCCTCAGCCGGCGCACCGGGCTGCTCCTGGGCGGCCGCGCCGCCGCAAGCCACCAGCATGACGGCTACCACCAGCGTTAAAACGAGCAAAAACCATTTCTTCATTTGGCAATCCTCCTTTTTTATCCGGCTCCTCCTGGAAGCCGTAGCGGGCACAAAGTTGTAAACAACCTAAGGGGCAGGGATAACCTGAGCAGCGTTATTGACGCATATCCGGCAGGGTGGCTAATCCTGTTCCAGGGCCAGCAGCACCCGCTCCGGCGAGGCGGGCAGATCATAGATCCGTACGCCCACCGCGTCGTAAACGGCGTTGATAATGGCGGGCGTACCGGGTATGGTCACCGGTTCACCCAAACCTTTGGCCCCGTGGGGGCCGCTGGCTTCCCCATCTTCCACCGGCGTCACCGTGATGGCCGGTATATCCTTGATGGTGGGCAGCAAATAGGTTTGCAGATTACGGGTCAGAGGCTGCCGGGCAGCGTCAAGCCGGAAATCCTCCATCAGGGCGTAACCCATGGTCATCACCACGCCGCCCTCGGCCTGGCCTTCATAGCCCAGCAAATTGACGACGGCGCCGGCGGCAGGCAGGATCTCCGTTTCCAGAATATCCACCTTGCCGGTGTGAGTGTTCACCTGTACGCCCACCACCTGGCAAACATGGGAATGGATATAGTGCAAGCCGATCTGTATTTTCAGGCTGCTGGTAGGCATGATAAATGCACCCGCCGCGGTCAGGGTGGATTCCGGCAGCAGGGCCGCTGTTTCCGGCCAGCTTATAGCCTGACCGTCCAGGAGGACCCCATCCACGGCCACCTGTAAGTCCCGGCCCGCCAGCTGTTGCCGCAGAGCGGCCAAAAATTGTTCAATGGCCTTGAGGATCGCGTTGCCGCCAATATAGGTGCAGCGGGAGGCGGTAGAGGAGCCGGTGTCCGGGTAAAGCGCCGTATTGCCGCTGAGCACGGTGATGCGGTCATAATCCACGGCCAGAGCTTCCGCGGCAATGATATGCAGGGAGGTGTTGAGCCCCTGGCCCATTTCCTCCATGCCCACGCTGATCAGGAAGCGGCCGTCCGGGCCCAGCGTCACCTGGGCTTCGCCCTGATCCGGCAAAGCATTGCCCAAGCCGTTGCCATGCTGGCTGGCGGCGATGCCTACGCCCCGTTTGAGATGGGGGGCGGGGGAGGCGGCCTTGAAGGCTTCCCGGTTCTGCCATAAGCGGGATTGGCTCAGCAGTTCCATGGCGTGATGCAGGCCATCGCAGCCGCTATGGTCATGGCCGTAATTCAGGGGCTGACCGCTGCAAATAAGATTCTGCCGCCGCATTTCCAGGCGGTCCAGCCCCAGCTTTTCGCAAAGCTGATCCACCTGGGATTCCACCGCGAAATTAAGCTGATTATTGCCAAAACCGCGGAAAGCGCCGGTATGGGCGTTATTGGTGAAAGCGCAGTCGCCTTTGACGTCAATGGCCTGGAATAAATAAACGCCGCAGCAATTCTCCAGCGCATAGTTGTAAACGGCGCTGCTGATGCCGGTATAAGGGCCGGCATCGCAGAGGGCGTAGACCTGATGGGCCATGAGCTTGCCGTCCCGGCTGGCCGAGGTTTTCATCTTAATGGTGAAGGGCAGGCGCTTGGTGCTGTAGAGGAAGGATTCCTCCCGGTCCAGGGCAATGCGCACCGGCCGCTTGGTTTTCAGCGCGGCAATGGCCAGCAGCGGTTGCAGGCACATATCGTCCTTGCCGCCAAAAGCGCCGCCTAAAGGGGTGGAGTGGATGATAATCTTTTCCGCCGGCAGATCCAGGATTTTCATCAGCTGCATCCGGTCCCGGTAGCCGTATTGGGCCGGGTGGAAGATCTCCACGCCGCCGTTGGCCAGGGGCAGGGCGAAGCCCGCTTCATTCTCCAAATAGGCGTGCTCCTGATAGGGGGTGGTATAGGTCTGCTCCACCACCACATAATCGCCGCTGAAATAATCCTCCACATGGCCCCGGCTGAAGCTGAAACTGGTGCAGATATTGCCTTCCGGATGGATCTTTTCCGCGCCGGCCGCCAAAGCCTGCCCAGGACTGGCGATGGTTTCCAAGGGCTCATAGTCCACCTCTACGGCGCTGAGGGCCGCCTTGGCGGTAGCCGCGTCCTCCGCCAGCACTAAGGCTACCGGGTCGCCCCGGAAGCGGACTTTGTCCCCGCATAAAACCGGCTGATCCGCTTTGCAGATGCCGAAGGCGTTCAGGCCGGGTATATCCGCGCTGGTCAGCACGTCCACCACCCCGGGCAGGGCCAGGGCGGCGCCGGTATCGATAGAACGGATGCGGGCATGGGCATAGGCGGCGCGGAGCACCGCGCCATGGAGCATGCCGTCCTGGGGATAATCCGAGAAGTAGCGCAATTGGCCGGTGACTTTTTCCCAGGCGTCGTCCCGGGGGATTCTTTTGCCAAGATAGCGTTTTTCGCTCATACTAGCGCACCTGCCTTCTTTGTTCATACGCGGTGAAGAGCGCGTTAGTCAGAACCCGGAGCCGGTATTCCGCCGAAGCCCGTACATCGTCGATGGGCCGGGCCTCTTGCCGCAACAGCTGGCCCAACTCCTGCCGGGTGAGATTGCCGCCGCCGTTGAACGCCGCTTCCAGCAGCGGGGCGCGGCTGATTTTCGGCCCTACCGAGCCCAAAGCCACGCGCCAGCC
>DAIMZM010000048.1:0-18441 GCA_036733985.1 Bacillota bacterium | reverse complement strand
AACCATTGCTTGCGGCTGCCGAAGCGCTGCCGCACCCGGGTGTAGATAAAGGTATCCACCAGTTCCGCCAGGGTCATGGCCAGGACGCTGCCCAGCACCAGCCGGATCCCCGGCGTCAGTACCAGCGCGTATTCCGTCTGCGCCCCCACGGCCAGATCCGGCGGCAGCGCTCCCACCAGCCAGCAGAAGCCGAACATCAGCAGATTGACGATGGCGGTGAGAATGATGGTGAAGCGGGTGGCGCTGGCGCCGGTTTTTTTGTGCAGGATATCCCTGGCGGTAAAAGTCAGGGGATAAAGCAGGGTGCCGCCGTCCAGAGAAAAGCCCCCGATCAGCAGGATGCGCAGGGAGCCCAGGTTGGAGAAGATCACCAGGGCCATATAAGCGGCGCTGGCGGCCACAGCGGTTTTGAGTGCTCTGTTTTCGTCCATGCCGCCATTATAGCACCAACCCCGGTCCTAAATCAATGGCTGAAAGGATAAAGCGTTAATCTGGCGAATATTTAACAGGTTAGGAATTAATTGCCAGAAGGGGTTGGCAAAATGAATTGCCCAAAGGAGGGATCCTTACGGAGCGCCCTGATTTTAGCCTTCTGCCCAAGGATAAGCGCTTTGGCAAGCCGGATCCGGCTTTCTGGCGCCGCCTGGGCAAAAGCAGCCTGAATATTGCCCTGGGCAGCGTCCTTTACGCCGTCGCCATCAGCCTGCTCCTGGATCCGAACCGGCTGGCTCCCGGGGGCGTTTCCGGCATCGCCATCATCATCAGCCATTTCTCCCAAATCCCCACCGGCATGCTGATCATCGCCCTGAACGTGCCCCTGATGGTGCTGGGCTTGTTCAAGCTGGGTTTGCGCACCATGCTTTCCACCATTATCACCACGCTGTTTTCCGCTTTCCTTATAGATATACTTTCCGTATTCCCGCCGCTGACCCAAGCGCCGCTGCTGGCGGCGGGCTTTGGCGGCGGCTTGCTGGCCGCGGGCATGGTGCTGATCTTCCGGGTGGAATCTACCACCGGCGGCGCGGATATCGTTGTGCGGGTGCTGCGCCTGCGCTTCCCCCAGCTGAAAAGCGGCAAGCTGTTCCTGATGTTCGATTCCGTAGTGGTGGCAGCCTCGGGCCTGGTCTTCGGCAATATCGATACCGCCCTTTACGCCGCGGTGGCCATCATCGTCTTCAGCTTTGTTTTCGATTATCTGATGTACGGCGGCGACAGCGCCAAGCTGCTCTATGTGGTCAGCGCCCGGCCGGAAGCCATTGCCCAGCGGCTGCTGAACGATATGGGCCTGGGCGTTACTTATCTGGAAGGCTATGGGGCCTGGACCAGCCGGCAAAAACGGGTGATCATGTGCGCTTTGAAGAACCAGTTCTTCCCTAAGGCCCATCAAATCATCCTGGAAGAAGACCCGGACGCCTTTCTCATCGTGGGCCAGGCCAGCGAGATTTTTGGCGAGGGGTTTAAAGATCACCGGGGCCCCCTGCTCTAGCCCAGGCTGTCCATAAACGGCGGCATAGGTTTTCCCTACCCCGCAAAGGCTTTTGCCGGGGCCTGGGGTTGCCCGCCCCGGCTTTTTTTAAAAAAGGCGCAAGAAAATCCTTCCTTTGCTTGTATATATGGTGTGAAGCTTTAGGGGCGGTCTTTTTCCCGTCCTTAAGGCAAACATACAACCGGTTGCCGCGACTGTCCAACGCGGCCGGCCGGTGGGCCCAAGTCCGCCCCACGGACTTGGGGCAGGACTGAAGCGGCGGGGATAGTCCCGCTAAGCGGTTTTCGGCCATCGTTTCGAAAGAAAACGGCTGGGGCTGCCCGTTCTGCAGGGCCCGGCTCCCGTCCCTTTTCCGAAGTTTCCCGGCAGGCGAATGCTGCCGGACGTCACCGCCCGCCAGGCCGCCGGCCCGGCGAGAGCAGCCGTCCGGGCTCCGTTCCCAAAACTGTTATTCCCGCCATGGTACCGCGGCTGGCTAGGGCAGTGCGCCCATGGCGAAGGGGGCCAAAACCCCATTTAAATTTTTTAGGAGGTTAAACGCATGAAAAAGCTTTTAGTCGTTTTTCTGGCGATGGCCATGATCTTTGCGTTCGCAGCCACTGCGCTGGCCGCGGATACCGAGATCCCGGATTATTCCGACCTGGCCGACCAGAAGGCCGAGTGGCAGGCCGCTGTTTACCGTCTGACCGCCCTGGGCGTGTTGGAAGGTAACAACGGCGTCGGCGGCGCTTTCCGTCCCGCCGATTACATCACCCGTGCCGAGCTGGCCAAAATGGTCATTTACCTGACCGGCAATACCGATAAGGTTGCTTATTATGCCGCTCAGGCCCCTGCCTATACCGACGTAGCCGACGGCTTCTGGGCCGAAGGTTATATCAACGCCGCTAAAGACCTTGGTCTGATGAAGGGCGTGGGCTACAACAAGTTCAATCCTCAGGGCACTGTCAGCTTCCAGGAAACCGCCACCGTGGTGCTGCGGGCCCTGGGCTACACCGACGCCCTGAAGGGCGAATGGCCTGCCGATTACAGCCGCAAAGCCGCTGAGATCGACCTGACCGATTATGTTGATTACATCGGCCCCAAGGCCATCACCCGTGCCGAGCTGTCCTCCATCTTCAATGAAGGCCTCGACAAGCTGATGGTTTCCTACATTGCCGACAGCACCGCCCAGAGCATTGCTCAGGTGATCGCCCTTTCCGCCGCTCAGATGGATTGGTATTTCGGCGGCAAAAATGTTGACGGCATCGGCGTGGACGCGGACGGTTTCGCTTACAACATCTTCTACACCAATGACGATGACCGCGATTCCAACAGCGACCTGCTGAACTACGCTTTCGACGCCCAAGCTTTCGCGGTGCAGTTCAATGATGAAGATGGTAGCCTGTCGGATGCTCCCGATGCCAAGCTCTACGGCGAAGCCAATGCCTGGGGCTATGACGACTTCGACGACGGCGAGCTGCTGGTTGCTTCTTACGACGCTTTTTACGCAGATAAGGATAGCAACTTCAAGCCCGAAGGCGATCTCATTTTAGACGAAGTGGCTTCCCTGTACTACATCTTTGGCGGCGGCCTGGCCGATCTGGCCAACATGCAGGCCGACATAACCCTCAATGATGACGGCGAAGTCCTGTTTGTGGAGCTGACCTCCCAGAAGATCAAAGTTGATTCCTGGGACGACGATTATGATAATTTTGACGACACTAACAACAAGAAGATCGAAGTTGGCGACGTCAAATATCCCGTTGATATTGACGGCGGCTTCCAGCTGAACAACAGCGAAATCAGCAGCACCGTTAACAGCGAAGGCGGCTACGGCTACCTGTTCGTCAATGAAGACGGCGACGCCTATGACTACAAGGAATATCAGCAGTATGTCAATGCCGGTCACCATGTGATCGACAGCGTTGACGACAACTACATCTATTACTTGGATAGCTCACCCGCTCAGCGCATCAGCAAGCTGGACGATTACGTCATCCTGAAGGACGGCGCCTTTGTTGAGCTGGCCGATCTGGAACAGGGCGATGTTGTCTATCAGGCTCCCCTGGGCGCTGGTTACGCTGACTTCGATGCTGTGAACCTGATCATTGCGCTCAGCCCCGTTACCGGCGGCGACCTGACCAAGGCCTATACCGATGACAGCGGCAACGCTACCACCAATGACTACGGTTTCACCGTGGACGACGTCAAGCTCTACGGCTATACCAGCAACAACAATGAGTATTGCTACTATAGCCTGGACGGCTTGGATTCCCTGAAGGATTATGCTCCGGATTACGACCTGCGCGAAGAGTTCTTCGATGAAGAAGTCACCTATGCGGTCGCTTATGCCTTTAGAGATTTCGTCTATGCCGCGATTGATATCCAGTCTTATACTTACGGCGTTCTCGTTGAGTTGGATTATAAGACCCAGACCGCTACCACCAATATCCTCACCGGCGTGACCATCCTGATGGCCGACGGCGAAGAGGTGGAGTATGCGCTGGAATCCAATTTCGACAACACCGCTTTCCCGAGCAACGAAATCATGTGGACCGCGGGCTCCTTTGTTGAGTTCCAGCTCAATAAGGACGGCGAGATCGATTCCCTCGCTGACGGCTCTCCGGATATGAAGTTCTTCGCTAACGGCGACGACTTCTATTTCGATCAGATTGGCGGTCTCCCGCAGACCGATCGTTTCCTTTCCCGTTACGCGCCTTTCGCCACGTTTACTTCTGAAGATACAGTCTACGTGGATGAAGACGACGCCACCATCGAATTTGACAACGAGACCTATGATCTGGCCGATGACGCCGAGATCTTCGTGGTCAGCGTTGACGGCGGCGAATACGACGACTGCGATATCGTCACCGCTGCCGACCTGCTGGCTGACGGCAACTTCGACGTCTGGCATATCGCGGCCTGCTACACCAGCGGTGTTAATGGCGACACCATCGAAACCCTGTGGATCGTTGGCCAGGATCTGGAAAACGATAACCAGATGGGCTACGAGAACGGCGGCAAGTACAAGGCTTCCGGCGATTGCTTCGTTACGCTGAACGGCACTGCCGATACCCCTGTTTCCGATGACGTTTATGATGATTGGGACGGCCGCTTCATCGTCTATGCTCTGGATGGCGACACCATCGAGACCTCCGCCAAGCTGTTCAGCTTCAACAAGACTACCAAAGTGCTTAGTATTGTGCCTAAGAATGATCCTGATGCGGATCCTTATCTGGATGCTACTGCCGGTGTTAACGTTGTTGATCCTAGCACCTTAGGCGGCGTTACTTTTGAGAGTTATGTTCAAGATGTGACCCTGGGCACCTTCACGCTGAAGGACGGCGACGATGATTATGACATCACCGTGGGCGTGCTGGACGGCGACCCGGACGTTAGCTCCTTCAAGCTGAAGAACGCCTGGAACGGCGGCGATTCCGATACCTACCGGTATACCACCAGCTCCTTCGTGTTCTTCAAGGATCTCTCGGATTACGATACCAAGGCCACTGATGTTGACGATATGAACGATGGCGACACCGTGCTGATCGTCCGCGACGGCTCTCGGGTCCTCTACGCTTTCCGTCTGGTTGACACTGCTAAAATTTAACCCCTAAACACCCTTCGCTAAATTCATCCTCAGCTTTTCGCTGAGCTGAACCATAGCAAAAAGAGGAACGCGCTCTTGGGTGCGTTCCTCTTTCTTATAAGGCAAAACCGTATAAACATACAAAACGCCGGGCGATCCCCGGAGGGGCAAAGGGAACGGGTTTAGAGCCCCAGGGCGGTGGCGGCCAGGCCCGCCGCCACGCTGATACCGTAAAGCCAGGCGCAGACTGTGGCGGTTCTTTTCAGGGGTTTGCCCCGGTAGAGCAGCATCAGGCCTACCCCGGCGCTGGTGGAAAGCCCGGCCAAGGCCCCGCCGAAGCTGAGGGCCCCGCTGATATACAGCTCCGTCAGCAGCACCGAGGCGGCGCAATTGGGGATAAAGCCGATCAGGGCTGCCAGGAAGGGCTGGGCAAAAGCGCCCTTGAGCAGGAAGGCGGCCAGCCGTTCTTCCCCCAGCCCGGCAATGGCCCCGTTCAGCGCCAAGGTCACCAGGAAGATGAACAGCAGGGTGCTGCCGGTATGCCGCAAGGCTGGCCGCCAGATGCCGTGGCCCTGGCAATGGCAATGTTCCGCCTCTCTTTGAGCCGTCAGGGCCGGGCCCGGCAGGGGCGGCAGCCAGCGGCCCAGATCCAGCAGATAGCCGGCGGCGACGGCGATCACCAGCTTCGCCAGGAGCAGCTGCCAGATCAGGGGCCAGCAATCCCCATGGGACAGCAGCACCGGCAGGGCTTCGTCGGAGGTGGAGAGCAGGGCGGCCATCAGGGCGCCGGAGCTGAGCAGACCAGCCTGCCACAGCTTCACCGCCGCCACGGAAAAGCCGCATTGGGGCACCGTGCCCAGGGCCGCGCCGATCAGCGGGCCATAACGCCCGGCTTTGGCCAGCCTGTCCAGGGCGGCGGCGGAATTCCGGTGCTCGAACCATTCCAGCAGCAGATAAATGGGCAGCAGGAAAGGCAAAAGTTTCAGCGAGTCAAGCAGAGCGTCCAAAAAGATATCCGTTAACATAAGTTCACCCTTTTTGTGATGGAAAAATACTATGGCAGCTGGTAAATAACGGTTTTATTATAGACTATCGGCGAAAGCCGGTCAATGGCGTTTGACAAGGCCCCCGCCGGGTGTTAGGATAGTGACATGACAACCATACATATCATCCGGCATGGATTGACAGAAGGAAATTTGCGCCGCCTCTATTACGGCTCCACGGATTTACCCCTCTGTGAACAGGGCCTGGCCGAGCTGGCCCAGCTAAAGGAAGCCGGGCTTTATCCCGGCCCGGAGGGGTTAAGGCTCTATACCTCCGGCATGCTGCGCACCGAACAAACCCTGACCGCCCTTTACGGCGATTTGCCCCGGCGGGTAGTGGCAGACCTGCGGGAGTTCTGCTTCGGCCATTTTGAGATGCGGGGCTATGAGGAATTGAAGGATTTGGCGGATTTCCAGCGCTATGCCGCCGATCAGACCCTGGACCGGCAGCCCCCCGGCGGCGAAAGGCGGGGGGATTTCCAATCCCGGGTCAGCCGGGGCCTGGCATTTCTCTTACAAGACGGGGAGGGGGACGCGCTGGCCGTCAGCCATGGCGGCGTCATCGGCTATTTGCTGGAAACCTTGTTCCCGGAGGCGGGGAAAAACTTTTACCAGTGGCTGCCCAAACCAGGCCATGGTTTCAGCCTGGAATTCCAAGGTCAAACCCCTAAGGCCTGGCGGCAGTTTTAACCGGCGCATGCTGGGAAAATTTTTTGCAAATCGATGATTTTTCCCTTCCCTTTTTTGCCCAAAAAATTTATAATATGTATATACAAATATGCAAGCAATTAACCCTGACCGGTGTTTTCCTTCCAACGAAGGGGCAGATTAGATAAGAATCCTGTGAGGTGCTTCATGAAAATTGCCGTAGCCGCCGAGGCCCGGGAGGCCAAGGCCCTGATCCCCGCCAAGCTGGCGGACGCCAACTATTTGTTTATCGTGGAAACCGATGATTTTGCCGTGAAGACGGTTTTTCCCGCGCCCGAGAAGCCCCCGGACGTCTACTTTGCCCGGATGGCCGTGGAGAAGGACTGCGAGGCCATTATTTGCGGGGATATCGAGGAGGAAGCCTTTGAGATCCTGGCAGGCGTGGGCGTCAGCCGCTACCTGGGCGCCGGGGAGAACGCTTCCCGGGCCGTCAAACTGATGCAGGCCCGGGCCCTGCCCCTGATCCGGGAGTATTTCGGCGGCCCCGGCCCGGAAGCCCATCAGCACGGGGTTTGCGGCGGCCATGAGCATGATGAGGACGACTGATGCTATACCCTTTTGAGGAAGAAAAAAACCTCGGCGCCCTGGTGATGCTGGGGGGCGACGCCCCTGGCGGCAGCGGGGCGGAGCGCATCCGCCGGCTGGCCCAGGGGGTTCCCCCGCCGCTACTGGTGGCGGCGGACCGGGGCGCGGATCATGTGGCCGCCTTGGGGCTTTGGCCCGATATTATCCTGGGGGACCAGGATTCCCAAGCCGGCGATTATCCCGGCGTGGCCCGGGTGGATTTCCCCGCCGCCAAAAACTTTACCGACGGCGCGGCGGCCCTGGACTACGCGGCCCGGGAAACAGGGGGCCTGGTGGGGGTAGCCGGGGCTTTAGGCGGGCGCACCGATCATCTGCTGGGCAATCTGCTGGCGCCCCTGGATTTGGCGGCGGATCTGCGGCGCTGGCTGCTGCTGGGGGATGATTTCACCGGCGCCTATAGCATTGGCCGCTGCCGGATCCAAGGGGCCCCCGGCCAGATGGTCAGCCTGATCCCCCTCTCCGGCCAGGTGGAAGGGATTTGTCTGGAAGGGCTGGCCTACCCGCTCACGGAGGAAACCCTGAACCTGGGCAGCAGCCGCGCCCTCAGCAATGTGTTGCTGGGAGAAACCGGCTGGATCCGCCATAAAAACGGAATATTGCTGGTCATTCATTTTGACGAATGAATATCCCCATATCCGGTATAATGTGTGCTAGCGGCAGTTAAAATACTGCCGTGGAATTTTTTTAGGGCAACTGTTATATAAATGAGGGTTATTGGAGAAAATTTAGCACTTTTGTAACATCCCTCAGGTTTAATTCATAGTTAAGGAGTAGGTTATGGAACGCAATATGACTGAGGACGCGATCTGGCAGGCCAGCTTTCCCCATATTTATGCTTTGGGGCAACAACAGGGCAGCTATACGGTTCCCGATAAAGAAATGATGGTCAGGGCCCTGCAAAGCGGCTTCATGCTGATCGGCGAAAGGAATAATTCCATTTTGCGTTTGGATATGGCCATAGCCTGCCTCTGGCCCCAGGTGCGCCATTTGTTCGCCAGCGATACCTTTGCCCACCGCCTGGCCGCGGCCACCCATATCCTGCGGGTGCTGAATTTCGGCGACGGCCAGCCTGAGGAGGTGCGGGGCCTGGCCGCCGAGCTGTCCCAGGCCCTGGATAATCTGGAGCAGGTGCTGCAGCGGCTGAACGGCGCCAACCGGGCCATGGAAACCCCGCAAAAGGTAGCTGAGGAAGGGGAAAAATGACCGCGGTACTGCTGGCTGCGGTCAACAGCCAATATATCCACAGCAATCCGGCTTTGTATGCCTTGACCCGCAGCGCAGAGGCGGCCGGTTGCGGCAACCTGCTGGAAACGGCAGATTATTCCATCAATATGCCGGTCTTACGGGTGATGGAGGACATATACCGCCGCCGCCCGGAGGTGCTGGCATTTTCTGTTTATATTTGGAACAGCGATTACCTTCAGGCCCTGGCGGCTGATTTAAGGCTGCTGCTGCCGGAGACCCTGATCCTGCTGGGCGGGCCGGAGGCTGCCATGCGCCCGGACTATTATCTGGCGGCCCTCTCTGCCGACGGGGTCTGCATTGGCGAGGGGGAAGCGGTTTTTGCCGATTTCCTCCGTTGTTATCAGGCTGGGGAGCGTTGCCCCGGCCTGCCCGGCCTGCTCTGGAAAGGCCGGGAGGCGGATTATACCCCGGCAGCCGGGCCGGATTTGGCCCGGCTGCCCTTCCTTTATACCCAGGCGGATGGGGAATTGCTGAAAGCCGGGAAAAAGGTGATCTATTATGAAGCCAGCCGGGGCTGCCCCTTTGCCTGCGCTTTCTGCGCTTCGGCCAAGGAGCCTTTGCGGGAGCGGCCTTTAGGGATGGTGCTGGCGGAACTGCCCTGCCTGGCGGAATGGGGCGGCCAGATCAAGTTTGTGGACCGCACCTTCAATGCGCAGCCAAAGCGGGCCGCGGCCATTGTCCAGGCAGCGCTGGATCTATACCGGCCAGGACTAAGCTGGCATTTTGAGGTATCCCCTTTTAACCTGGATGCGGAGCTGGTACGGCTCTGGCTGTCCGCGCCGCCGGATTATTTCCATCTGGAAATCGGCGTGCAAACCCTGTCCCAGCCGGCTCTGGCCGCCATTGGCCGCCGGGGGGACTGGCGGCAGGCAGAGCCTGTAGTACAAGACCTGATCCGGCAGGGCAATTGCCATGTGCATCTGGATCTGATCGCCGGCTTGCCCCAGGATACTCCGGCGGGCTTTGCCGCCGCTTTCCATCAGCTGCATCAGCTGAACCCGGACTATCTGCAGCTGGGCTTTTTAAAGGTGCTGCCTGGCTCCCGCCTGGCGGAGCAAGCGGGCGCCCTGGGGCTGAAGGCGGAAAGGCAGCCCCCCTACCGCATCCTGGCCACGCCGGAGATGGACGCGGATTATTTGTTCAGCCTGTTCCGGGCGGAGCGGATTTTCAACGCTCTCTACAATAAGGCGGAATTCCGGCCGGCGTTGCTGGCTGCTGCTGAGCGGCAGCCCGGGGGTGCGCTGGGCCTTTATTTCCGCGGGGCGGCGCTGCATCCCGGCGTGGCCGGCCTGAGCCAGCGGGACAAGCTGGAGTTGCTGGCGGAATTATGTGGAAAAGCGGATTGAGCATTAAAGGGATTGACAAGCGAGTGCAGCTATGGTATTATATTTTTTCGTCATTTGACAAACAGGCTCTGTTTCTGGTACAATGAAGGCAGGAAAGCTGCCGGGTGCCTGATAAGGAGCTGTTATGTTTATTATTGGTGAAAAAGTGGTTTACCCGGTGCATGGCGCCGGGATTATTGAGGCCATAGAGAAAAGGGAGATATTGGGCCAGGAGCGTAATTACTATGTGCTGCGTTTATGCACCGGGGACTTAAAAGTGCTGGTGCCTGTGGACATGGTGGGAAACGCGGGGATGCGGCCGATTTGCGATCAGGAACAGCTGGAAAAGGTGCGGGATATCCTGCATAACAGCGCGTCGGCCTGGGAAGAGAATTGGAACCGCCGCTACCGCATGAACATGGATAAAATTAAAAGCGGGGATATCTGCCAGCTGGCAGAGGTGGTGCGGAACCTTTCCCTCAGGGACGCGGTCAAAGGGTTGTCAGCCGGGGAAAAGAAGATGCTGGACAACGCCCGCAAGATCTTAATCAGCGAGCTGGTGCTGGCTGCCGGCCAGTCTCCGGATCAGGTCAATCAGGAGCTGGATGAAATCCTTCATACAGGTAAGGCGTAAACTTTTTCAGGAAAGTTGTTTGCGGCGGTTGTTTTTTTGCCGCCGTTTATTTATAATGGAATAACTGTCAGCAAAAGGAGGTGAAAGCATGAAAAAACTTGTTTACGGTACGGCCTGCGTGGTTCTGGCGGTCATCGGCGTGCTGCTGGCGGTTAATTTTCTCGGCCCCCTGCTGGCGCTGAAGCCCGCCTATACCTATTACCCCATCATTATCCTGATCGGCCTGGTGATGGCCGCCCTGGGGCTGCTGCTGGCGCCTCATATTTTCCGCCTGCTGGAAAAGCTCATTGAGAAAATCGTCACCGCCACGGTTTCCCTCAGCCCGCCGGAAATAATCAGTTGTGTTGTAGGACTTATAGCTGGTCTTATTATTGCCAGCCTTATCGGCGCCGCTGTGGCCCGCATTTCCGTCATCGGCCCTTACCTGGCCATCCTGGCAGTGCTGGTTCTGGGTTATGTGGGTTTGATCGTGGGCTATACCATGCGGGAAGGCTTTGCCAACCTGTTTTCCCGCAAGGACAGCGGCGAAAGCCGGGAAAAGCCGGAAAAGCCGGAGCGGAAGGGCAAAGGCAAGGCCATTGTCCGCGCCGTCACGCCGAAGATTTTGGATACCAGCGTGATCATTGACGGCCGCATCGCCGATATTTACCGCAGCGGTTTTCTCGAAGGCGAGCTGGTGGTGGCTAATTTTGTGCTGGAGGAATTGCGGCATATCGCCGACAGCTCCGACAGCCTGAAGCGGAACCGGGGCCGCAGCGGTTTGGATTGCCTGAACCAGATGCGGGAGGAATTCGCCGGCACCGTGGTGGTCAGCGAGAAGGATTATCCGGATATTGCCGAGGTGGACAGCAAGCTGCTGCGCCTGGCCCAGGACCTGCAAGGCGTGGTGGTGACCAATGATTTTAACCTGAACAAGGTGGCCCAGCTCCAGGGGATGAAGGTGCTGAATATCAACGCCCTGTCCAATGCGGTGAAGCCGGTGGTGCTGCCTGGGGAAGAAATGGTGGCCCTGGTGATCAAGGAAGGCAAGGAAGCCGGCCAGGGCGTGGCTTATCTGGACGACGGCACCATGATCGTGGTGGAAAACGGCCGGCGCTATGTGGGCCGGAAGATTTATGTCATCGTGACCAGCATTTTGCAGACCTCTGCCGGGCGTATGGTCTTTGCCCGCCCGAAGCTGAATAAGAGCGGCGAGGTCATTTCCGGAGAAGGCGAGGAATAGCCGATGGATGTGGCGGTGATCGTAGCCGCGGCCGGCAGCGGCAGCCGTATGGCTATGGGCAAGAACAAGACCCTGCTGCCCCTGGCCGGGTTGCCCATGCTCCAATGGAGCCTCAGCCTTTTCCAGCAGAGCGGCCCGGTGCGGGAAATCATCGTGGCTGCCGCGGAAACGGATATGGCGGAGATCCGCCGCCTTTGTTTGCCTTTTACCAAAGTAAAAACCATTATCGGCGGGGGCGTCAGCCGCGGCGCTTCAGTGGCCGCGGCTTTAAGCCGGGTCAGCCCGGATGTGAGCCGGGTGGCTGTCCATGACGGCGCCCGGCCGTTGCTGCATGCTGAGGATTGGCAGGCCCTGCTGGACGTATCGGCGCAATGCCCCGCGGCCCTGCTGGCCGCGGCCATGGTGGACAGCGTCAAGCTGGTGGCCGAAGGCCAGGTGGTGGAGAGCCTGCCCCGGGCCCAGGTCATGGCGGCGCAAACCCCCCAGATTTTCAGCTACCAGGTGCTGCTGGGCGCTTACCGGGTTTGGCTGCGCAGCGGCAAAAACGTCACGGATGACGCGGAATTGGTGGAACAGTGCGGTGTGCCGGTGCGTATTGTGGAAAGTAAGCATGCCAATTTCAAGCTGACTTATGAGGAAGATTTAACGCTGGCAGAGTTTTTGCTGCGGAAAAGGCAGGCAGAGGTAAGATGATACGCATTGGACAGGGCTGGGATAACCATCGGTTGGCGGCTGGGAAAAGGCTGGTGCTGGGCGGCGTGGAAATCAGCTTTGACCGGGGCCTGGTTGGCCATAGCGACGCCGATGTGCTGCTCCACGCCATTATCGACGCCTTGCTGGGCGGAGCCGGCCTAACCGATATCGGCAGCCAGTTTCCGGATACGGATCCGGCGTATGCCGGCGTCAGCAGCCTGGCTTTGCTGGAAAAAACCAAGGCCTTGCTGGCGGCAGCCGGCTGCCAGGTGGTGAATATCGACAGCACCATCCTGGCCCAGCAGCCCAAGCTGGCGCCTTATCTGCCGTTGATGGCGGAGCGGATCGGGGCGGCGCTGGGGCTGCCCCGGGAGCGGGTCTCTGTGAAAGCGAAAACCAGCGAAGGCCTGGGCCCGGTGGGCCAGGGCCTTTCCCTGGAAGCTATGGCTGTGGTTTTGCTGGAACAACGCTGAAACATGGGTTTCCGGGTAGAATAGAAGCCTGGGCCAGGCCTGCTGCCAGGGTTTGGCTGAGGAGAAGCAGAAGAAGGACCGAAAAAATGGAAGAGCGGCAATATGATATTACCCTACTGCCCAGCGGCCAGACGCTGCGGGGCTTTGGCGGCGACAGCCTCTATACGCTGCTGCTGGTAGCCGGGCTGGTCAACCCCAAGGATAGCCGGGCGGAGCGCCTGCGCCTGGAAAAGGGGGTCATTTCCCCTTCCGAGGACCCGGAGGCGGAAGCCCTGGTTTTCAGCCCCTCTGAGCAGCTGGAAGGCTGGCTCCTGGCGTCCAAGCGGCGCATTGCCGGAGAGGCCACCCTGACCCTGGGCCAGGACGAGGAGGCGGACCGCCAGCTTTACGATCCGCTGGATAATGGTTTTGGCCTGGCTTTTGATTTGGGCGCCGGCACCATCACCGCCGGGCTGGTGGATCTGGACACCATGAAGGTGCCCCTGCCTTCGGTCTGCCGCAATTCCCAGCAGGATATTGCCGTGGATCTGGCGGAGCGCCTGCATTATGCCAGGGTTCATCAGGAGGGCGCGGAACAGCTGCGCCAGGCCCTGCTAAGGGATATGAACAGCCTCGCCGCTAAGTTGCTGGCCAAAGCGGGGATCAGCGGCGGGGAGGTGAAGGCCGCCACCTGCGCCGGCAATCATAGCCTGATGAAAATGCTGCTGGGCGAAGCTGAACAGCAGCAGGGCCTGGTGGGGCGCTACCGGGCCGGGGCTTTGGATCTCACGGCAATGAATCCGGAAGCCCAGATCTATGTGCTGCCCTCGGCAGCGGCGGATATTGGCGCGGATATTGTGGCCGGCTGCCTGACCACCGGGATGCTGCAGCGAAAAGAGCGGCAGAGCATCAGCCTCCTGATTGACCTGGGGATGAGCGGCGAGATCATCGCCGCGGGCAAGGGCAGCCTGCTGGCCGCCTCCGTAGCGTCCCTGCCTTTCGAGGGCGCGGGCATCAGCTGCGGCATGCAGGCCATGACCGGCGCCATCACCAGCGTGGTCCTGGAGACGGATGTGCTGCTGAAAACCGTGCGCAACGGCCGCCCCCGGGGTTTATCCGGCGCGGGCCTGCTTTCAGCGGTGCTGGCCCTGCGGGAGGCCGGTTTTCTGGATAGCGAAGGCCGGCTGAAAACCCTGGAGGACGGGCCCCGGGATTTGGCTGCCCGGCTGCGCAGCGGCAACGGGGGCCGGGAATTCGTGCTGTCCCGGGGGGATAAGGGTTTTCCCCGGGATATCGTGCTGAGCCAGGAAGATATCCTGCAGGTGCAAATGGCTAAGGGGGCGATTTACGCGGCCTGCCGGGCCATGCTGGCCATGCTGGAGGCGGAGACTAAGGATATTGGCGAGATCATGATCGCCGAATCATACCGGGCCAATTTCCAGGCCCAGGTGCTGCTGGCCCTGGGCATTATCCCGCCGGTCAGCCCGGCTCAGGTGCGTTCCATCGGCAATGCCTCCTGGCAAGGGGCTTATCTGGCCCTGAGCAACCGGCGCTATCTGGATAAAGCTAGGGAAACCGCGGCAGCTATCCAAAGGCTGGATCTGAACACAGATCCGGTCTATGCCGAGGCTTTTATTCGCGGCATGAATTTTTAACCAAGGGGTTCTTACGGATGAAAAAGATCGGCATCCTCACCGGCGGCGGCGATTGCCCCGGCCTAAACGCGGTGATCCGGGCTGTGGTGCGCACCGCGGCCCATCAATACGGCTGGCAATGCCTGGGCTACCGGGACGGTTACCGGGGCTTGGTGCTGGGCCAGGCCATGGAATTGACCTATGACGGCGTTTCCGGCCTGCTGGATAAGGGCGGCACCATCCTGGGCACCTCCAACCGGGACAACCCCTTTCATTTCCGCGGCGCGGACGGCGCGCTTAAGGATATGAGCGGCCAGGCCCTGGAGAATCTGGCCAGGGACAGGGTGGAGGCGCTGGTGGTGATCGGCGGCGACGGCACCATGACCGGGGCGGAGCGCTTCAGCCAGCTGGGCTTGCCCATCATCGGCGTACCTAAGACCATTGATAATGATTTGCTGCATACGGATTTTACCTTTGGTTTCCATACCGCTGTGGATACCGCTACCGAAGCCCTGGACCGGCTGCATACCACGGCGGAATCCCATCACCGGCTGATGGTGATGGAGGTGATGGGCCGCTATGCCGGGTGGATCGCCCTTCACGCGGGCCTGGCCGGCGGCGCGGATGTGATCCTCCTGCCGGAGCTGGCTTATGATACGGCCCAGGTGGTGGCGGCCATTGAAGCGCGGCGGCGCTGGGGCCGGCATTACAGCATTATCGTGGTTTCCGAAGGGGTTCGGCCCCAGGGCGGGGAACTGGTGACCCGGGGCCTGGTGCCGGACAGCCCGGATCCTTTGCGCTTAGGCGGCGTGGGCGGCGTCATTGCCGGCCGGCTGGAGCAATTGACCGGCGTGGAATCCCGCTCCATGGTGCTGGGGCATCTGCAGCGGGGCGGCCGGCCTATCCCCTTTGACCGGATACTGGCCACCCGCTTCGGCGCGGCGGCTGTGGCAGCCCTGGCTGCCGGAAAAAGCGGCAGCATGGTGGCGCTGCAAGGTAATGACATCGTTGACGTTCCCTTAGGGGAGGTGGCGGGGAAGCAAAAGCTGGTGACAATGGATCACCCATTGATCACCCTGGGCCGGGGCCTGGGGGTCTGCTTCGGCGACTAATAAAGAAGCAACATAGCCCCGGTTTTTTCTTGAAATACCCGGATAAAAGTATTGACAATAGCCAAGCGTTACGGTATAATAACTCTTGCAGTTTGCGGGGGCGTAGCTCACCTGGGAGGCCACGCAGACCGGTAAAAGCCCCTAAAGAATTAACGTAAAATCCAGCAAAAATGCAGTAAAAGACCAGCTAAATATACATGCGGGGGCGTAGCTCACCTGGGAGAGCGCTTGAATGGCATTCAAGAGGTAAGGGGTTCGATCCCCCTCGTCTCCACCAAAAGCAATAGATCATAAGGCCAAAGTCTTATGGTCTATTGCTATCTAGCAGGCAAAGCACGTGAGAAAACGGCCCCTTCGCATTCAAGAGGTCAGCGGTTCGATCCCGCTTATCTCCACCAAAAACAATAAACCACAAGGCCAAAAATGCCTTGTGGTTTTTTCATACCCTACAATAAAAGATCGGACACATGATAATAATTAAGGACAAAATGCCTGTACAAAGCGAAATGTGCGGGCATTTTTATATTTCAAACTGAAGTAAGAAAGGACGGTATCCTATGGACAGAGAAAAATATTTTGCCGAGCTTTCCCGTATCCTCGCTAATGAAGGAATAGAAACCGCGCCCGCTCAAAACAGTAGACTTCCTGTCCTGCTGAACGGCCAGCCGGCCTTCCGGGTCGAGTCTCCCGGTTTTCTATGCAAAGCTCCCGGCGATCTTAAAACACCCGAGGCAGACGAGTTGTATGACCGTACAGCGCCTATTGCCAAAATGGTCAGAGAGTATATGTCGGCGATAGAACAGACACCCATCCTCCAGGCCAAAGACCTTGACGAGAATTATCATCTGCTGGCTGACTTTAATGGGTATGTACTCGCGGGGCATAAAATGGAAAAAGACTATAGAGAAGTTATCGGAGTTTTTAGATGCGCATCCGGCAGTTAATTATTCGGATGCGCATAATACTGGAATTACCATTTACCTCAATGACTCCGAAACATTGCAGGCGCTCGGTTTACTCCCAGCTGACGGCAGTATGGATATGCGGCTATAGTCCAACAATCTGCGGAACCCACACTACAGCAAGCGTTGACAGGACGGTCATGGGCATATAGATGACAAAAAGCAGGCCGGATCCCTAATCAGAATTCGGCCTGCCCGGCAAATAGGGGTTATCAATACTCATTCATCATACGAATGAAGTGCCATCGTCTCGAATATCTGCCCGTCTATGCTGATTATTTCATCAAAGGGGATTGCGGCGCCACCGGCCATAACGACAACCCGGCCATATTTATTGATCTTATTTACGGTATCAATAGCAGTGATATAGGCGCCGCCCTTCTTCTTTGCATCTGGCTGAAAGTAGGTAATAGCGATTTGGGGATGCTCTCTGATCCGGTCCGCTATGATTTGCAGCCTACCGTTCAAAACGTCCTTCATACATTCGTCCAATTCTACTCTCTCGTCAGTCAGTCTTGCGGTTTCTTTGACGGCGGCGTCATAGCCGGTCAATGTGGCGAAGGGGGAAAACTGAGCTGCCCGGTCAATCGCCGACATACGGGGGCGTGCCGTTGAGACATGATGCGGCAGATCGATGATGTCGTCATATACCCTCGTCATGACTTATGCCCTCCAATCTGTCTGTTCCGGTCTACTGTGGTAGCGCCTTCCTCCAGATTCATACCCTTTAGGATGGCGTTCTTGCCGTGCTTCTTTTTTATATCCAGGATTGCCTTCTGCATCCTCTTCTCCCGTGCCAGCGCTGCTTCCTCCGCTTCCTTCTTCGCCTGCTCGGCCCCATAATCCGTGAAAAGTTCAAGCTGTTCAAACTGATCCGTTTTTTGAACGGCTACCTCATCCACAACATGATTCGCCGTGATGTTGACTCTCCTGACCAGGAGATTTTTGTCAACGATACGCTCAAACAGCTCCATGACGGCGTCCAGAATCAGCTTTGTGGAGGAGGTCTGCCTGCCAAGGTTTGTCGAACCATGCGCCGATTTCGGAACAGCGCGTCCGTAGTGGTCGGTGGTGACCGCCCCGTAATAGGATTTCTTTATCTCCGGGTTTGTCAGGTTCTCAATATCATAGCCGACGGTCAAAACAAGCTGGTCGGCCACAAGCCTTTTATCCACCAGGTCAAGTACCAGCAGATCGGTCATTTCCCGCACGATCAGCTTCGCTTTGTCAAAAGGATAGGGGCTTTGCAGCACCTGCCCCGATCCAAGACTGTTTGTGCTGGGCTTATACGCTTTAATATCGGCAATCGTGCATGGCTCCCACCCCCACGCATGGTCGATCAATAACTCAGCATTGATGCCGAACAGCTTGTACAGTAAACCCTCGTTGTAGTAATCAGTAGGCTTGCCGATTGAGCATCTTGCGATATCTCCCATCGTAAAAAGGCCATGTGCTTCCAGCTTTTTGGCATAACCGCCACCAATACGCCAAAAGTCCGTGAGCGGCCGATGTGACCACAGCAAACGGCGGTAACTCATTTCGTCCAGCTCGGCGATCCGTATACCGTTCTGATCAGCCGGGATGTGCTTTGCCTGAATGTCCATGGCGATCTTGCTAAGGTACAGGTTTGTGCCAATTCCCGCTGTCGCCGTAACGCCGGTCGTTTTGAGTACATCCAGAATCATTTCCGTGGCAAGCTCACGGGCTGTAAGATGATAGAGGTTCAGATAACCGGTGGCGTCAATGAATACCTCGTCGATGGAGTAGACATG
>DAIMZM010000047.1:0-18681 GCA_036733985.1 Bacillota bacterium | reverse complement strand
GCGGGCCAGGCCTTCGTCAGAGCCCAGGCTGCCTGGACCGAGGTGGAGAAGCATTGGACAATCATCATCAACCATGACGATATGCGCGATATCCAGCTGGGCTTCGTCCATTTATCCGTGGCCCTGGCCCACCAGGATCAGTGGCAGGCCATCAAGGAACTGCGGACCCTGCGCTACTATCTGAACCATGTGCCGGAAAGCGAGCGGGTGGAAATCGGCAATGTGCTGTAGCAAATAGGCGGAGTAAAGAAAAGCCCCCGTGACCGGGGGCTTGCTTTTGTCAGCGCCTTACTTTAAAATCAGCCGGGCGTCCACGGCCGCCACGCCTTGCTCCCAGACAAAGACCGGGTTCAGCTCCCCTTCTTCCAGCTCAGGGTAGATAAAAGGCAGGCGGGAGAAAGCGGCGATCAGCCGGGCCAAAGCCTGGACGTCAGCCTTGGCGGCGCCTCTGGCCCCGTCCAGCAGGGGCCAGGTTTTCAGCGTTTTCAGCATTGCCAAAGCTTCCGCCTCCCCCACCGGCGCGATACGGAGGGCAATATCCTGCAGGATCTCGGTATAGATGCCGCCCAGGCCGGCCATGATCACCGGGCCGAACTGGGGATCCTGGCGGAAGCCGACGATGATCTCCCGGCCCGCCGGCAGCATGGGCGCCATCAGCGCGCCCCGGAAATCTTTGCCCTGGCCGATTTTAGCCAGCGCGTCAAAGGCGGCCAAAGCAGCGGCCTGGTCTTTGAGGTTCAGCTTCACGCCGCCCACGTCGGATTTATGCAAAATCTGGGGGGAGACGATTTTCATCACCAGGGGATAGCCCAGCTGTTCCGCCGCCCCTGCCACCTGCTCCCGGCTGGTGGCGAAAACATGGGGAGCGAAGGCCACGCCCTGGCCGGCCAGGAGATCCCGGATCTCCGGTTCCAGCAAAGGCGGGGTTAAAGGCTGCCCCGCAGGCAGGGGCAAGGCTCCCGGAGCGGCGGCTTTGGCCGCCAGGCTGCTTTCGGCCAGCATGGCCAGGGCCCGCACCCCCTGCTCCGGGCTGGGGAAATCCGGGCAGCCTTCTTTGTCCAGCAGGGCCTGGGCTTCACCGATATCATAGCCCACCTGGAAATGGCAGGCCACCGGCTTGCCGCTGTTTTTCGCCGCCGCCGCCACGGCTTCCGCAACGGGCAGGGCAGCCAGATAAGGCGTGCCCACATAGATGACCAGGGCCAGATCCGCTTCTTCCAAGGCCAGCTCAGTGGCGATCCGGTATTGCTCCGGCGTCCCTTCCACCGTGACGTCGATGGGATTGGCTAGGCCGGCAAAGGCCGGCAGATGTTCGGAGAAACGCGCTTTCAGCTCAGGCGAAGGCTCGGGCAATTGCAAACCCTGACCTTCGGCAAAGTCCACGCTCATCACCCCGGGGCCGCCGCTATTGGTGATCACGGCCAGGCGCCTGCCTTTGGCCCTAGGCAGCAGGATCAGGCCCTTGCAGATATCCAGCAGATCCTGGATGCTCTCCGCCCGAATGGCGCCGCCGGCGGCAAAAGCCGCGTCATAAACCGCGTCGCTCCCGGCCAAGCTCCCGGTATGGGAAAGGGCGGCCCGCCTGCCGCTTTGGCTTCTGCCGCTTTTGACGATCACCACAGGCTTAGCCGGCGTAACCTGGCTTAAAGCGGCCAGGAAAGCCCGGCCGTCCTTGATGTTCTCCGCGTACATAGCGATCACGGCGGTATCCGGATCATCCTTCAGCGAGAGCAAAAGCTCGGTTTGGGCCAAATCGCCGCCATTGCCGAAGCTGATGAATTTGCTGACGCCGATATTGGCTAAGCGGGCTTGGCTCATCACCAGGCCGCCCACGGCCCCGCTTTGGGAGATCAGGGCCAGCCGGCCGGGAAGGGGTTCCGCTTCCAGGGTGGGCTGCAGACGCCAATGGGTGTTGACCATGCCGGAGCAATTGGGGCCGATATAGCGGATGCCGTATTGTTTGGCCACCGCCTGCACTTCCGCTTCCAGCTCCGGATGCCGGGCCTCGCCAAAGCCGCTGGTGATGATGACGGCGGCCTGGACGCCCTTTTCCCCGCACTCCCTGAGCACCTGGGCCACGGTATGGGCCGGGCTGGCGATCACCGCCAGATCGACCTGCGCCGGGATATCCCGGACGCTGCCGAAACCAGGGGCATTGCCAAAAGCCAGGCCTTTGGGGTTTACGGCGTAAACCTTAGGAAAACCGCACTTGAGCAGGCGCTCCAAGAGCACCGCGCCCAAGCGTCCCGGCGCGGTGCTGCCGAATACCGCCACGGCCCCGGGTTCGTATAAGGCCCGCAAACCGCCGCTCATACGTCCAACCCTGCCTGGAAAGACAGCATATTCCGCTCAGCGCCCTGGGGCCAGCGTTGGAGAATAGCCTCTTTGACAGCGCCGGGCCGGATGTAGCGGCCCAGGGGCGTCTTAGCCAGGCAGGCCGCCAGCAGCCAAATATTGTCCGCCGCGCCTGCCGGCAGCAAATCCGGATCCAGATAGTGGAAATTGACCCCGGCCAGGGCCGCCTGCTCCCGCACCTGTTCCCGGGTGGGATACGGAGCCTTGCCCAGCATCACTTCGGCAGGCTGCCATTGGTAGCCGTAGACCACAAAATCACCCCCCGGCTTCAGATAGCGCAGGGCTTTCAGGGACTCGGAGAGCTCCATAGCAATGACCAGATCCGCGCCGCCCGGCCGGATATCCGGGCCCACCGTCTCCTCGCCCAGCTTCAGCTGGGCCTTGACAAAGCCGCCCCGCTGGGCCATACCCTTGGTGGGAAAATAGTTGGCAGGGATATTTTCCGCTTCCGCCGCCCGCATGATCAGATCGGCAATGGTCAGGATGCCCTGGCCCCCCACGCCCACCAGGTAAATATCGAAGTTATGCTTCATTGCCGATGGCCTCCTTCGGACAGATTGAGACGCAGACGCCGCAGCCGTTGCATTGGGCCGGGTCGATTTTCATCCGCGCCCCGTCCCAAACCAGGGACGGGCAGCCGGTGGTGGTGATGCAGAGCTTGCATTTGACGCATTTATTCTGGTCAATGGCCTTATGTACCCGGGCCTGCCGATGCCGCCCAGCCTGGATGGCGCATTCCCGGCGGGATACGATCACCTTTACCCCAGGCAGCTTCGCCGCTGCCACAATGGTCTCGGTCATCTTCGGCAAATCATAGGGATCCGCCACAAAGACCTGCTCCACCCCTAAGCCCTTGACGATATCCAGCACATCCACCCGCTTTTTCTCCGGGCTTTGCTGGTATTCCGGGGCGGTATTGGCGTTCACCTGCATGCCGGTCATGGCTGTCCAGCCGTTATCCATGATGATCACGGTGATGGGGGTCTGGTTCTGCACCGCGTTCAGCAAGGGCGGCATGCCCCCGTGCATAAAGGTGCTGTCGCCGATGGTGGCGAATACCGGCGTCTTGATGCCGGCATGGACATAGCCCTGGGCCATGGCAATGCTGGCCCCCATGGCCACCTCGGTCCACAGGGTATGGAAGGGCGGGCTCATGCCCAAGATGGTGCAGCCGATATCGCCGGTGATCATCACCTCATCCTTACCGTAGCCCAGCTTTTTCACCGCCTTGTTCAGGCCGATATAGACGCCCCGGTGGGGGCAGCCGGCGCAGACGCCGATGGGCCGGCTGCAGCAAAGGGCTTCCGCTTCAGCCGGGTCATAGGCGGCAGAACCCGCCGGAAGCTCAGCCCCGAAAGCGGCGGCAATGCCTGTGGCGCAGGTCAGGGCCTGATAGCTGCCGATGCGGGAGAGGGGCCCCGTCAGCTTGCCCAGAATCCGCACTGGATAGCGTTTTTGGTACGCCGCGACGATCAGGGCTTTTTCCACATAGGGCTCGTTCTCCTCCAATACCACTACGGTTTGGCAGGCGGAAAGCAGCGCCTCCACAGCCTGGGCGGGCAGGGGCAGGGTGCCGTGGAGCCGCAGCCAGGCCAGCTTGTCCACATCGATGCCCAGGCCCTGGGCGGCCAGAAGCGCCTTGGCCTCGCTTTGGAAAGCATTGGTCACGCCCACGGAGACCACGCCTACCTGAGCCCCTGTTGGTATTTCCAGGTCAAAAAGCCGGTCGGCGCTGATCTTGGCTTCCGCCGCCGCCAGCCTGTGGATCAAATCCCGATGCTGGTCCAGGCAGATTTTGGCCCCGGCCTTGGTATATTTCATGATATCCCGGATCAGGACAGGCTCCCGGGGGGTAAAAGCTTCCGCCTCCGGCAATTCCACCAGGGCGTGGCTCTGGGCCACATTGGTGACGGAACGCAGCATGACGATGCCGCCCACGGCTTCCGAAAGCTCAAAGGCATAGCGGGTCAGGGTATAGCTTTCCAGCACCGAGGCGGGTTCCAGAACCGGCAGGTCGCTCATGAGGGCGAAGCCCCGCACATCCTGCTCCGGCATGCCCGCGGCCACGCCGGGATCGTCGCAGACATAGAGCACCATGCCGCCGGTGCAGCCGGAATAGGCCATGCTGATCACCGAGTCATAGGCCACGTTCAGGCCGGACATCTTCATGGTGCATAAAGCGCGCTGCCCGGCCCAGGCGCAGGCCCCCGCCTGCTCAAAGGCGACTTTCTCATTGACGCTCCATTCCACGGTCACGCCTGCCGGGGCCTGGTCCCAAAGGCTGCCGATCACCTCGGAGCTGGGGGTGCCCGGATAACCGGCAATCAGCTTGCAGCCGGCGTCCAGGGCTGCCCGGGCCACCGCTTCATTGCCGCTCAGGTTGATTTTGGCCATGTTTTCTACCTCCGTCAGCTTGTTTTTTGCGGGGATTTATGGGCGACGCCAATCTGCAGTTGCCGCGGCGTGGGGCCTTATTCCGCCAGCAGTTTTTCCGCGGCCACCATTTTGGCCACGATGCAGAACAGCGTCATCACCTTGCCCAGCTCTTCCAGGGGCGGATAAGAAGGGGCGATGCGGATCACCTGATCCAAGGGGTCTTTGCCATAGGGGAAAGGCGCGCCGGCCGGGGTCAGGATCACGCCCGCTTCCTTGCAGCGCCGGACGATTTCTTTGGCAGTGCCCTCCGGGCCGTAGAAGCAAATAAAATAGCCGCCCTTAGGCTTCTGCCAATGGCCGATGCCCAGAGGTAAAAGCTCCCGCTCCAGGGCATTCAGCACCAGCTGGAACCGGGGCCGCAGCAGGGCCGCGTGCTTGGCCATCAGGGCTTCCACCGCGGTCCGGTCCGGCAGGAAGCGGGTATGGCGCAGCTGATTCACTTTATCATAGCAGACCAGCTGATACATGATCAGGCTGGCCTGGCGCTGGATATTGGCGGGGCTGGCTGCCAGGCAGCAAATACCGCCGCCGGCAAAAGTGATTTTAGAGGTGGAAGTAAAGATCAGCACCCGGTCGGCATGGCCCGCCTGTTCGCAGGCCAAATAAATACTGTCCAGCTGATCCCGGTCATCGGGATTAAGATGATGCAGGCAATAGGCATTATCCCAGAACAGGCGGAAATCCGGGGCGGCGGTCTCCATTTTGGCCAGCCGCTCCACCACCCGGCTGCTGAAAGTGACGCCGGTGGGATTGCCGTACATGGGCACGCAGATCATGCCTTTCACCGCCGGATCTTTGGCCAGGGCTTCCACCCGCTCCAGATCCGGCCCGTCCGCCAGCATGGGCACGCTCAAAAGCTCGATGCCATAGCAGTTCAGCATATGGAAATGCCAGTCATAGCCGGGCACCGGGCAAATAAATTTCACCTTATCCAGTTTGCACCAGGGCCTATCCCCTGCCAAGGGCCCATTGATAAAGGCCCGGTGCAGGGCGTCATGGATCAAATTGATACTGGAATTGCCGCCCACCAGCACTTGGTCGGGGGGCATTTCCAAAATCTCCCCAAACAGCTTCCTGGCCTCGGGGATGCCGGAGCAAGCCCCATAATTACGCACATCCAAGCCGGAACTGTCCCGGAAATTCCCGTCAGCCAAGACATCCAGCATGCCTACGGATAGGTCCAGCTGGGCCGGGGAAGGCTTGCCCCGGGACATGTCCAGCTGCAATCCCTGTTCGGCAAAGCGCTGATACTGGGCTGCCAGCCCGTTATGGAAAGCGGTAAGCGCCTCCCTGCTCATTTGGGACAATGGTTCCTGCCGCGCCATAGCCCTAGCCTCCTTAGCCAGCCGGTTGGTTTCCGGCTTTTCGTATACGAAAGATAATTCCGGCCAGCCCAGGTTTTTCCTGCATCCGCTCTATTTTTTTGTCTGGCCTATGCCGCGATTTTCAGCTTGAATATGGCCGGAAATTACATTATAATAATTATTTGGGAGTATTAATTATTAATGGAGGTAAAGAGCATGCAACCATTGATCGAAAACATCCGCGCCAAAGCCCGGCAAGCGGGCAGACACATCGTCTTAGCCGAGGGGACGGAAAAGCGCACCGTGGCGGCGGCGGCCATCATTACCCAGGAAAAGCTGGCCAGCATCACCCTGCTGGGGCCTGTGGATGAAATCAAAGCCGTGGCTGCTGAGGGCAATATCGACCTGACCGGCGTGGCCTTGGTAAACCCGGCCGAATCCCCCAGCTATGAGGAATTTGCCGAAGCCTTCTTCCTGCTCCGGGAGAAAAAGGGCATGACCCGCCAGGCTGCCCGGGAAGCCATGAAAGACCCGCTCTATTTCGGCGCGATGATGGTTTACCAGGATGTTTGCCATGGCATGGTGGCCGGCGCGCAGAACACCACCGGCAATGTGTTGCGTCCCGCTCTGCAAATCGTCAAGACTAAACCCGGCGTCAGCACGGTCTCCGGCGCCTTCCTGATGATTTCCCCGAAAACCGAATACGGCGAAGGCGGCGTGATGGTCTTTTCCGACTGCGCCGTGACTCCGGCGCCCACTGCCGAGCAGCTGGCGGAGATCGCTTACTGCGCCCATCACACCGCCGTGGATATCGCCGGTTTTGAGCAGCCCCGCATCGCCATGCTCAGCTTCTCCACCCTGGGCAGCGCTGATCATGAGCTGGTTGAGAAAGTGCGGGAGGCTGTCCGCATCGCCCATGAAAAGTATCCCGAACTGCTGCTGGACGGCGAGATGCAGCTGGACGCGGCCCTGGTCGCCAAAGTGGGCGCTTCCAAAGCTCCGGGCAGCCCGGTGGCGGGCAAGGCTAATGTGCTGATCTTCCCGGATCTGCAAAGCGGCAATATCTGCTACAAAGCGGTACAGCGCCTGGGCGACGCGGAAGCGGTGGGCCCGGTGCTGCAGGGGATGAACAAGCCGATCAATGATTTGTCCCGCGGCTGTTCCGTTGAAGATATCGTCAATACGGTAGCCATGGTTTGCTGCCAGAAATAAAGCCCCGTGAGGTCAAATGCCCCAAGTTCAAGTAAACTTACAGCCTGAAATCCAGGGGCAGGCTCAAATTGATCCGCCCCAACCCTATTCATTAAGGAAAAGGCTCCTGGCCGCCGCAGGCATCCTGGTCATCACGGCGGTCTGGGGCTCTTCCTTTGTGTTTGTCAAAAACGCTCTCTCCATCATGACGCCCCTGTGGTTCCTGGCCCTGCGCTTTACCTTAGCCGGGCTATTGCTCATGCTCTGGCAGGCCCGGAATCTCCGGCAATTGGCTAAAAAAGGCCTGAAGGCCTCAGTCCTGGCTGGGATGCCCCTGGCCATGGGCTATGGCCTGCAGACCATTGGTTTGATGCACACCGCCGCTTCCAACGCGGCGATGCTGACCGGCATTTACATTGTTTTCGTGCCCCTGCTGCAATGGTTGTACACCCGCAGGCTGGGCAAAGGGCAAATCCTTGTTTCCCTGCTGGCTTTTGCCGGGTTATGCGCCTTTTCCCTGGATGGGGAGGCCCGGATGCAGAGCGGGGATATTTGGGTAATCTTCAGCGCCGTCAGTTATGCCGCCCATTTTCTGGTGCTGGATAAATACGCCAAGATCTATCCGGTCAACCTGCTGGCAGCCACGCAGATCAGCGTGGCGGCCCTGCTGCTGACCCTGGCGGCCCTGGTGCTGGAACCCCTGCCCACAGCCGCCAGCTTTAATCCGGAGCTGCTCCAGACCCTGATCTTCACCGCGGTGCTGGCCACAGCCCTGGCTTTTATGGTACAGACCGCTGCCCAGCGGGTGCTGCCCCCGGCCACCGCCGCCATACTTTTCACCGCGGAATCCCTGTTCGGGGCCATCTCCGGCATGCTGCTGCTGCAGGAAAGCTTCTCCTTGCGTCAGCTTTCAGGCGGGCTGGTAATGTTCGCCTGCATCGTCTTTTCCGTGCTGGGTGAAGGCGTTACGGGCAAATTCTTACGCAGGCTGAAAGGCTCAGGCAGTTGCGGCAGAATTGCCAGCAAGGCGGCGCCAAAGGAATAAGCCGGCCTTCGGAAAAGGGCAGGTCATCGCAGATGCGCTGGCGGCAGCAATGGCGGAAGACCTGCTCCACCCCGCAGCAATCCACATAGCAGACCTCCACCGGCAGGCTGGCCATGAGCACCCGGCCGCCGCAGCCGTCCGGGCAGCATTCCAAAAGCCCCTCATCCACGCAAACCGCTTTGATACAACCGCGTACCGGCAGGCGGAAGCGGCATTTAATCTCAGTTTCCACAGGCGGCGCCGGCCGGGGCTGACAAAGCTCCGGCCGGGGGGGACAAGGTGGGAAGGGGCGGCAATCCAGGTCGCTGACGTCAGTATCCGGCGGACAGGGCGGGCCGGGCGGGCCGGGAAAAGGCGGACGGGGCCGGGGCCGGCAGGGGTCCCGGTCCGGCGGGCAAGGCCAGGGCGGGCAGGGTTCAGGCCGGCAGGGGTCCCGATCCGGGGGGCAGGGCCAGGGCGGGCAGGGCCGGGGCCGGCAGGGATCCCGGTCCGGCGGGCAGGGAAAGGGCGGACAGGGCTTGGGGCCGGGGGGACGGCGATTGGGTTCCCGCTGAGGCGGGCCCTGGGGAATGGGGCAAGGCCGGAAATGGGAGAGGGTCCGGCAGCACCACTGCCAGGAGACCACCGGCACCTGCCAGCAGATGGCGCCGGGCCGGGCCGCGAAATCACGGCAGCCGTCCTCGTCAAAAAATGTGACGCCGTTCCAGTCTAGCATATGATGATCACTCCTTTGCTCTCAGAGCATGGCTCTTATTTCATCATATGCGCTTGCCTGCGGCTCGGACACTGAGAATGGCCGAGGGGTAAAAATTACTTGCACTTTTTTTGGGAATCGGTTATACTGTTTAATGCTGTTCAAAACCATCGGGTATGCGGGTGTAGCTCAATGGCAGAGCTCCAGCCTTCCAAGCTGGCTACGTGGGTTCGATTCCCATCACCCGCTCCATGTGCGCCAGTAGCTCAGCAGGATAGAGCAACGGACTTCTAATCCGTGGGTCGGGGGTTCGAGTCCCTTTTGGCGCGCCATAACCACCCTTTTTAGGGTGGTTTATTGTTTATCAGGCCAATAGAAGGAGCAAGGGCATGGCTGTTAAAGACGAATTGCTGCGGGAGCTGGAAAGCCGCCGGGATCAGGCTTTATCCGGCCAGGATCTGGCCCGCCGCCTGGGCGTATCCCGAAACGCGGTGTGGAAAGCGGTGACGGCCCTGCGCCGGGAGGGCTATGTGATCCAGGCCGCCGCCAACAAGGGCTATTGCCTGGCGGCCGACAGCGACCTGCTTTCTGAGGCAGCCATCCGCCATCATTTGCCGGAAGCTTACCGCCATTTGCACATCCTGGTGCTGAAAGAAACCGATTCCACCAATAACGAGGCCAAGCGGCTGCTGGCCGCGGGGAAAAGCGAAACCGCCCTGGTCGTGGCGGAGACGCAAACCGCGGGCCGGGGCCGTCAGGGCCGTTCTTTTTATTCCCCGGAGCAAAGCGGCCTCTACCTGACCCTGATCCTCCAGCCTGAGGCGGGCCTGGCCGACGCCTTATCCATCACCACCCGTGCCGCCGTGGCCACGGTCAAGGCCATCGAAGCGCTGACGGATAAAAAGCCCCTAATCAAATGGGTGAATGACCTTTACCTGGATGGCAAAAAGATCTGCGGCATCCTCACCGAAGCCATCGCGGATTTTGAAAGCGGCGCCGTGGCCAACGTGGTGGTGGGTATCGGCGTAAATGTGGGCACGGAGCTGTTCCCGGCGGAGCTGGCCCACACAGCCGGTTCCCTTTGCCCGGGCAGGCCCCTGCGGAATGCTCTGGCCGCCCAAATCGCCGCCCAGCTGCTGGAAGCGGCCCAGGACTTGACGGATACCGGCTACCTGGATTTTTACCGCAGCCGGTCTTTGGTCATCGGCAGGGAGATCATCTATTACCAGGCCGGCCAGGCCCATGGCGCCACTGCCCTGGGTATTGACGATAAAGGCGGGCTGATCGTCGGGGACGGGGAAGGCAACACCCGGATTTTAAGCAGCGGCGAGATCAGCCTGCGCCTGGCCCCGCAGGAAAAAGCGGGTCCGGACTGGACAACAACCTAAAACCATAGCAAAAGCCCCTGCGGTTTGCAGGGGCTTTTTTAGCGGCAGGCCAGATGCTCAATACATCGGTTCCAGGGTCATGCGCCGTAAATAGGCTTGCTGGAAGCCGGGGTCCTCCGTCCCCTCCCAGGAACGGCAACGGCTGGCCAAGGCGCGCAGATCAGCCCGGGCCTGGCCATTTCCCAGCAGCAGGGTTGCCCCATCTAGGGCGTCGTTTTCCAGCAGCCGGGGCTCGACGCTGAGGGAAGCGGGCAATAAGCCGATGGCCTTGGCCGCGGCCAGGGACAGGCCGGGAACCACGCTGCCGGAAACCAGCGCTTGGCTGAGATCAGGCTGGAACAGGTTTTGGCTTTTCAGCAGCAGATCCAGGCCCGCCGCTATCGCGGCCTTGGCCAGCTGGGCCTGGAGGATATCATTCCGGGGCAGGGTGACGGCTGTGCCGGGCAGGCGGAACACCAAGCCGCCAGGCTGGTTTTCTAAATTAGCGGAAAGGGGATGGCCCTTCAGCAGCTGGCCTTTATTGCTGAGCGCTTCCGCCTTCAGCAGCAGAGCCAGCAGGGAGACCAGGCCGCTGCCAGAGAGGCCCAGAGGCGCGCCGCCGTCAAAGGTCCGGAGCAGCAGTTCTTCCCCACGCAACTCGGCCTGGTAAATGGCGCCGGGCCCCGGCAGCAGGCCCTTGCTTAAGGATAGGCCCTCGAAAACCGGTCCTAAAGGAAGGGTGCAGCAATGGATCTGGCCGCCGGTGTTCAGGGCCAGATAGCCTTCGGAAGCGATTTTCAGATACAGCCGGTTTTCCGTGGGATGGGCAAAATCCAGGGCCAGCAAAGCGGCTGCCAGATCCGGGCCGCAAGCCCCGGCAGCGCCAGGCGGCAGATAGCAAGTCAGGCCGGGCAGAATATCCTGGCGTTCAATATCCAAGCCGGGATAGGCGTCGCCGGGGGCTGGGGGAAAATCTTCAGGGGGATAATTGGCCAGCAAGTGCAGGCCGGCGCTATCGCCCACCACCACGGCTTCGCCCACCTGAAGCGGATCAACCCCGGCGGTTAGGCAAAGGCGTTGGCGCAAAGCTGCCAGCTGGGCCAAGGCTGTTTGCCGCAGCCTTTCCCCGCCCTGCCGCCGGCCGTAAGCCAGGCGGCCGGCCGCGTCCTGGCCATAGCAGTTCAATTGGTTCAGCTCCCGGCTTTCCGCCAGGATACGGCGGCTGTCCAGGGCCACCAGGCGGGCTCCCAAGGTGCTGACGCCAAAATCTATCGCCAGCCCCAGAGCCCTGGTTCTGGTAAAGGTTTGGGCTTTGGGCAGATCCACCTCCAGCGGGCCGATGACAATGGCCCCGCAAGCCAGCCGCCAGCCCTGGGCCAGCTCCTCCGGGGTGAGCAGCTCTTGCTCCCCTTCGCCAGGGGGCAGCAGGCCGCCCCAGGCCCGGACCCGGCAATTGCCGCAGCTTTGCCAGCCGCCGCAAGCCTGTTCCAGCCCATAACCCCTGGCTTGCAGCAGCTCAGAAAGGCGCAGGCCTTTTCCCTGTTTTTTATTTCAATGCGCATAGCCGGCTCCAAATCCAAATTTTTGTTTATTCGACATCCATATTTTTCTACGCTGTTTCGCCAATACCTTTTGCATTTCTCTAGGAAGCGGATGTTTAAGATCAAAATTGCCGGGAATAATAGTGGCGAAGGAGGTGACCGAAAGGAATGTCAAAAATTAAATGCCTGGTAGAGGAGTGCCACTATTATGCCAATGATCTTTGCGAGGCCTCCGAAATCGAAGTGCGCTCCTGTTGCAACAGTAAAAATGTAAAGACAAGCTCTGACACTGAGTGCAAAACCTTCGTTCAGAGAGGGGACAGTGGGCAGCACATGAGCTAAGGCAGGGGGCGGCACGGGCCGCCCATACATAATGAAACCGCTAAAGCCGCCGGATAAGCGGCTTTTTTTGTGCCGGCCAGGGGCTGGCAAAAAGAAGGATGACCGGCAAGGCCCCGGCATATACATGATTATTGGCTGTATATGATGGGCTGGAAAAAACGGCAGTGGAGGAACGGCGGATGGAAAAGGGCGGTGTTTCCACCTTTAAGGTGGCGGCCACCTATATCGGCACCGTAGTGGGGGCGGGCTTTGCCACGGGCCAGGAAATTCTGCAGTTTTTTGCTAATTTCGGCATAAAAGGCCTGGCGGGCCTGGTTTTAACCAGTCTGCTTTTTGCCGTTTTCGGCTATCTGGTCATTGATCTGGGCCGCATACTCAGCGCCCGCTCCCATCAGGAAATCATCCGCTACAGCGCCGGCCCTTTCCTGGGCAGGCTCATCGACTGGCTGACCGTATTTTTTTTGTTCGGCGCTTTCACCACCATGCTGGCGGGCTCCGGCGCCTTGACGGCCCAGCAGTTCGGCTGGCCGCCCCTGGCCGGCTGCTTCATCATGGGGGCGCTGGCCGCCGCTACGGTGCTGCGGGGCATCCATACCGTGATCAATTCCATCAGCTATGTGGTGCCTTTCCTCATCCTCTCCGTGGCCGGGACCAGCTTGGCCGCGCTCTGCCAGGCCCGGCCGGATTTCTCCGTTATCCCCCCCGCTGCCAGGCAGAACGCCCTGTTCGATCACTGGCTGCTGTCCGCCCTGCTCTACGTCTCCTATAATCTGATCCTATCCATTGCCGTACTGGGCCCCCTGGGGGCCCATGCCGCGGGCCGGAGGGCGGTAAAAGCCGGGGCAATCTGGGGCGGCCTGGGCCTGGGGGCGGCGGCCTTCATGATCTGCCTGGCCATTGCGGCCTATTATCAGCAGGCTGCCCTATTGGAAGTGCCGATGATGCAGATCGCGGGCATGATCTCGCCTCTGCTGCAATATTGGTTTGCCCTGGTGCTGATCGCCGAGGTTTATACCACCGCGGTCAGCGCTCTTTACGGCTTTGCCACCCGCTTTGTGGATCTGGAAAAGCCCGGGCGGACCGGGAAGCTGCTGGTGCTGGCCATGACCCTTTTGGCTTTGCTGGCCAGCCAATTCGGCTTTTCCAATCTGGTGAAAGTCCTCTACCCCTTGATCGGCTACGCCGGGCTGATCCTGCTGTCCGGCCTGATTCTCACCCGGCTGAGGCGCAAAGCCTGGGGGCGGCAAAAATAAAAAGCGGCGGTTAGCCGCTTTTTATTATCTGAGCCGTGACATCCGGCGGCGAGGCCGGGCTTCAGTCCACGACCACCCGGTCCCGCACCAGCTTGACCCCATTGGCCAGGCAATCCGCCACTGGGCAGCGTTCCTCAATGAAAGCCGCGAATTCCTCGGCCTTTTCAAGGCTTTCGCCGGTTTTGAAGCGGATGGTATAGCGGATCTCCTGGAAGCCGTTCCGCACATCGGCCTTGCCGAGAAAGCCGTCCGGATCCAAATCCCCTGCCAGCTCCACAGAAACGGATTCATAGGCAAAGGACCTGGCCTGGGCGAAAGCCGCGGCCACAATGGCCTGGCAGGCGCCTAAAGCGCAAAGCACCGCTTCCACCGGATTCATCCCCACATCAGTGCCGCCTAAATCCTTAGGCTCGTCCAAAATAATTTTGAATCCCCGGGCTGCCGCCTCCACCTGCATGCCTTCGGCAAGCTTAACGGCGGTGGCTTTAAAAGTGGTTAGCATCGAGATGCCTCCTTGGTTTAATATTTGGACTATTATATGCATTCAGCCCTGTTTTAGCCAAGTTCCGTCATTATTTAAAAAAGCAACCGGTTTTATCGCTCCAATTGCTTTTTCAGCTCCTCCACTACCAGGCGGACATAGTCGCCGTAAGCCAGGTTGTTTTGACCGGCAATATGGATTTGGCATTTATTCACCGGGATCAGCAGCTTTAAGGCCGGGCTGCCGCCCACGGCCTGGGCCATGGCCGGGGTGATCTCCCCCAGCAGGGCGTCGGCAGCCAGGATGCCCACCGGGCCGATGATATAATCCGCGTCCCGGCAATTGACCAGCACCGGGTTTTCCCCGGTGGCCCCGGCGGCGGCCCCCCCTTTCAGCATGGCTGCCGTGGCAATGCTATTGGTGCCGATAGCCAGCACCGCCGTGCCGGGCAGGACTTTTTTGATCTGCTCGATCACAGCCTTGCCCAGGCTGCCGCCCTGGCCGTCGATGACCACGATTTTGCCCATAAAACGCTCCTTTCCCCTGAGAACCCCCATCAGGACAGGGTTTCTACCAGCAAGCCCTGGCGGAACAAAGCCGTGGCCCGGACTTCCCGGGCCGCTCCCGGCTGCAAATCCCCGCCTGGCAGATAAAGCATAATATAATTGCCGCTATGGCCCTTGCTATAGCCGTCTTCTATTTCCTCCGCCAGCAAGGTCAGGGTTTGGCCCAGATAGCGGCTGATATAAGCCTGGGTCATGGCCTCCCCCGCGGCAGTCAGCTCCCCTGCCCGCTCCGCTTTGACCGCCTGGGGCAGCTGTCCCGGGGCCTGGGCCGCCGGGGTGCCTTCCCGCCGGGAATAGGGGAACACATGCAGGGCGGCAAAGCCCATCTCCTGGCAAAAATCCCGGCTGGCCGCGAAGTCCGCCTGGCTTTCCCCAGGATAACCTACCATCACATCGCTGGTAATGGCCGGATCTCCCAGGCGCTGCCGCAGATCCCGGAGCAGCCGGGCATAATCCGCCGCGGTATAGCGGCGGCCCATAGCCGTTAAGGTGCGGTCGCAGCCGGATTGCAGGGGGATATGCAGATGAGGGCACAGCTTAGGCTCCCGTTCCAGGGTGTGCAGCAGGTCTCGGCTGAACTGATGAGGCTCCAGGCTGCCCAGGCGCAGCCGCAGCAGGCCCGGCAAACCGCAAATAGCCCCGATCAGGGCCGGTAAATCCTGGCCCGGGGGCAGATCCTGGCCGTAAGCGCCGATATGGATGCCGGAAAGCACCAGCTCCTGGTGACCGGAAGCGATCAGATCTTGGGCCTGGGCCACGGCCTCGGTTAAAGGCAGGCTGCGCACCGGCCCCCGTACATGGGGGATGATGCAATAATGGCAAAACTGGTCGCAGCCATCCTCCACCTTCAGATAAGCCCTGGCCCGCTCCTGGCGGCTGCCTGGGCCGATTCGGCGGAAACTGCCGGCTTGCCGGATATCCCCCACCGCCCGCAGGGGCCGTCCTTCCGCCCGGTATTGGGCCACCAGCTCAGGCAGATGGGCCCGGTCGTCCACGCCGCAGAGAATATCCGCCCCCAAGGCCTGGACAGCTTCCGCGTCCCGCTGCACATAGCAGCCGCAGACCGCCAGGATGGCGGCGGGGTAGTCCCGGCGCAGGCGGCGGATCAGATTCCGGTCTTTTTTATCCGCGATCCGGGTAACGGTGCAGGTATTGATCACGATCAGCCCCGCCTGACCCGGCTCCCCCTGCCGCCAGCCCTGGGCCAGGAACAGCCCGGCCAGGGCGCCCCCTTCCTCCTGGTTGACCTTGCAGCCTAAATTATAGATGCAGAACGTATTATTCATAAGAAGGTGTGGCGGCAAAGGCGCACCAGCCCTCCCGCTCCCGGCTTTTCAGGATGGTCAAGCCGCAGGAAACCAGGCGGCCGGCGATTTCCCCGCCCTTTTCGGCAAGGATGCCGGAGCAAAGGAACAGGCCCCCGGGCCGGATGAACCTGCCCACGATCAGGGCCAGGTCGAAAACCACCCCGCCATTAATATTGGCCAGCACCAGCTGGCCTTTATCCCTTCTCAGCTTACGCTGGAGCTTTTCATCCACCAGGATATCGCCTAGGAGGAATTCAAAATCCGCCTCAGCCACCTGGTTCAGCTGCCGATGCCGGGCCACGGAATCAGCGCAGACCGGGTCGATATCCACGGCGCTGACCGAGGACGCGCCCAGGGCCATGCCGGCCAGGCCCAGGATGCCGCTGCCGCAGCCGAAATCGACGATCCTGCCTCCGGGCTCCAGGTATTCCTCCACCATTTCCAAAACCATGGCCGTGGAGGCATGGTCGCCGGTGCCGAAAGCCATGCCCGGATCAATGGTCACCGCCACCCGGCCTTCCGGTACCGGCGTCATATCCCAATAAGGCCGGATAAACAGCTTTTCCCCAATCAGCAGGGGCTGAAAGGCTTCTTTCCAGGCGCTTTGCCAATCCTGATCCGGCAGGGGCTCCGTCAGGGGCCGCAGCGCCAGGCCTTCTTTCCGGGAAAACGCTGCCACAGCGTTCAAGAGGGGCTGAGCAGCGGCTACCTCCCCGGCCAGCAGGCAGGACAGCGTAACAACGCCGGTGGCGATGTCCTGGCCGTCAAAAACGGAAGCATCCCAGTCCCCGGCTTCCAGATGGGCTTTGATCAGGGCCGGGTCGTCAATGGCCACCCCGGCCGCCCCCTGCTCCAGCATCAGCATGGTCAAGGGCTCCTCATAAGCGGCCGGGGCAGCCACGGTGATCTTGATATAATTAGGCATGGCTTGTCCTCCAGGGTAGCGAATGCGTTTTCAAAGCTTTAAAACCCTTCTTTTCTTGTAAGAAAAGAAGCAAAAGAACTTTAAATTTATTTAAAGTTACCTGTTTACTTCAATAAATGTTTCCGGTTTCTTAATAAAGAGAATGGTTTTAGCTTTTAAACCTTAAAATCTTTTATATTAAAGATAAAGGTAAAGAAAAGCCCTATTTAAAGCCGCAACATAGCTGCCCTTTAAAGTTTTCTCGGTTCCTCTTTTACGAAAATGGAACGGTTTTAAAATCCCGGCTTTATTTAAAAATTTTGCCGAAGAATCCTTTGCGGTCGTCGCCTTCGCCGGGCCTATCGCCCAGCTGGCGCAGCAAATCTTTTTGCTGCTCGGTGAGGCGGGTAGGCGTGACCACTTTGACCTTCACATGCTGATCGCCCCGGCCATAGCCCCGGAGTTTTGGGAAACCCCGGCCCCGCATGCGGAAGGTAGCGCCGGTCTGGGTGCCTTCGGGAATGGACAGCTTCACCGGGCCGTCCAGGGTCTGCACCTCGATTTCCGCGCCCAAGGCCGCCTCGGAGAAGGAGATATGCTGTTCCAGATAGACATTATCTCCATCCCGCTTGAACAATTTATGGGGCTTGACGCTGATGTAGACGAACAGGTCCCCAGGAGGGCCGCCGTTCAGGCCGCCTTCGCCCTCGCCCTGCATGCGCAGGCGGGAACCGTTATCCACGCCGGCGGGAATATTCACTTTCAGTTTGCGGCTTTTCTGCACCCGTCCGCTGCCCTGGCAGGTTCCGCAGGGTTCTTTGATCACGCTGCCGCTGCCGCCGCAATGGGGGCAGGTGCGCACGGTTTGGAATTGGCCAAAGGCTGTGGTCTGATTGATGCGGATCCGGCCGGAGCCGCCGCAGTGCTGGCAGGTTTCCCGGCCGCTGCCGGACTTGGCGCCGCTGCCATGGCAAGTCTCGCAGGCTTCCATCCGGTTGACAACAACTTCCTTTTCCAGGCCTTTGGCAGCTTCCTCAAAGGAGATCTGCAGATCCAAGCGCAGATCATTGCCCCGCTGGGGGGCGGAAGGATCCCGCTGGGGCTGGCCGCCGAAGCTGCCGCCGAAAAAGGTTTCAAAGATATCGCCGAAGCCGCCGCCAAAAGGATTGCCCCCGCCAAAGGGATTGCCGTTGCCGAAAGGATTGCCCCCGCCGAAACCGGCGCCAGGGTCATTATGTCCGAACTGATCGTAGCGGGCCCGGCCATCCGGATCGGACAGTACGGAATAGGCCTCGCTGACCTCCTTGAATTTTTCCTCAGCTGTTTTGCTGTCCGGGTTCAGATCCGGGTGATATTGCTTGGCCAGCTTTTTATAGGCTTTTTTGATATCCTCGTCCGTGGCGTTCCGGCCCAAGCCTAAAACTTCATAGTAATCTCTCTTCTCAGCCATAGTTCCTCGTCACTTCCAGGTGATCAGGCAGGGACGGGGACCCGCCCCTGCCTGGGATTTTTCCTGCCGTACCGCTTACTTGTGCTCGTCGTCCACGTTGTGGAATTCCGCGTCGTAGAAGTCGTCGCCCTGCTGCTGGTTGAAGCCGCCGCCGGGCTCGCCCTCAAAGCCGGGGTTGCCGCTTTGCTGCTGCTCAGCCTGGGACTGGGCCGCGGCCTCGCCATAAATACGCTCGGTGATCTTATAGAGGGCCTCGGAAAGGGCCTTGGTCTTGCTGTCGATCAGATCCGTGTCGTCGCCGGCCAAAGCGTCGGAAAGCTCCTTCTTGGCCGCTTCCACCGCTTCCTTCTCATCCGGCCGCACCTTCTCCGCCAAATCCTTCAGGGAGCGGTCCACAGAGTAGAGCAGGCTGTCGCCCTGGTTGCGGATTTCGATAGTCTTCTTC
>DAIMZM010000046.1:0-18906 GCA_036733985.1 Bacillota bacterium | reverse complement strand
GGCGCTTACCGGCGGGTTGCCGATGCACTGGAAATGGAAGTTTATGCCTCAGATGGCGGCGTGGTGAACATAACGGTTGCCGGCGAAAGCGGTACAATCACTTATACGCTGTATTTTTCGATAGAAAAGCAGGACGCGCCGGAGCAAAAGCCGGAGCAGCCCGGCGGCCAGGAGCCGGAGGACGCGCCGGAGGTGGAAGCCCCGGATCAGGACGAGCCTGAAGGCGACCCGGAGGAAGAGGAGAGCGGTCCGCCCGGGTCCATACCAATGCCTGGGGAAAGCAGCCAATGGCCGGACGCCGGCGGTTTGGCTGAGGAACTGGCGGGCCGCTATCCTTTCCAGGATAGCGTGACGCCAGACAGCGCCGGGGAAATCCGCCTTTACTTACGCATCAGTTCGGCCACGGCTTTTATCAATGGCCATGAAGTCCAGCTGGACGCCGCGCCCTTTATTGAGCAGGGCTATAGCATGGTGCCGGTGCGCTTTGTGGCGGAAGCCCTGGGCGCCCAGGTCTATTGGGACGGGGCCGACCGCGTTGTCACCATTGCTTTTGGCAGCCGGGTTTTCGACCTGAAAGCGGGACAGCCTGTGCCTGGCTATCCGGTTTCCGCCCAATTGGTGAACGGCCGCGCCTTCGTGCCCCTCCGCTATGTGATGGAAAGCTTTGGCGCGGAGGTAAGCTGGGACGGGGCTAATCGTTCTATTGATATCATTTATCCGGGTTTTTGAAAAGCAAAGGAGATTTTTGCATATTATTTCCCGTTCGGCAAACACTAACGGCGAAAGTAAACAGCCGAGTGGAGGAAAAAATATGAAAGCAACGGGAATCGTGCGCCGCATCGATGATCTGGGCCGGGTGGTAATACCGAAAGAGATCCGCCGTAATATGCGGATCCGGGAAGGGGATCCGCTGGAAATCTTCGTGGATCGGGACGGGGAAATCATCCTGAAAAAGTATTCGCCTATTGGCGAGCTGTCCGGCTTTGCCCGGGAATACGCCGACGCCATTAACGAGGCTTTGGATAAGCCGGTGCTCATCGCCGACCGGGACAGTTTTATCGCGGTCAGCGGCGCGGCGAAAAAGGATTATCTGGGCAAAGCCATCGGCAAGCTGGTGGAAAAATCCATGGCGGAACGGCGCATCTGCATCAATCAGGCCGGCGGGGAACAAAACGGCAGTCTTTTACCAGAGGATCAGGGGGACGCCGGCTTTGGCAACGAGCTGTCCGTGCCCATTATCGCCGGGGGCGATCCCATCGGCGCGGTGGTGATCTGCGCCGCGGACAGCCTGGGGGAAGTGGAGCGGAAGGTAGCCCAAAGCGCTGCCGGCGTCCTGGCCAGGCAAATGGAAAATTAGTTCGGAGCAGGCGCCTCCGGCAGGTCAAACCGATCTTTCCTGATAAAAGGCAACCAACGGCAAGCCGCCTGGGTTCTTTTTGACAGGAAGGACGGTTTTTCTTTTATTTTAGCTCTTTTTATGCTATGCTGTTCCAGAGGTGATCAAATGTCCGAAGAACAATTAGGCGATACCGCCAAGTGGCGGCGGCTGCTGGAAATCATGGCGCAGCTGCGGGCCCCCGGCGGCTGCCCCTGGGACCGGGCCCAGGATCATCAAACCCTGAAGCGCTACTTCCTGGAGGAAACCTATGAGGCCCTGGACGCCATTGATAGCGGCGATGACCGGGCCCTTTGCGACGAGCTGGGCGACGTGCTGCTCCAGGTGGTGTTCCATGCTCAAATCGCCCGGGAGGAAAGCCGCTTCACCATTGACGATGTTTTGGATAATGTGAATGTCAAAATGGTGCGCCGCCACCCCCATATTTTTGGCGGCGGGGAAGCGGAGACGCCGGAAGCGGTGCTGTCCCTCTGGGAACAGATCAAGGCCAAGGAGCGGGAGGGGCAGCCGGAAAGCCAGAGCCGCCGGGGCCTGATGAAGCTCAACGATAATCTGCCCGCCCTGCTTATGGCCCAGAAGGTGCAGGATAAGGCGGCCCGGGTGGGCTTTGACTGGCCGGATATCAGCGGCCCGGAGGAAAAGCTCCGGGAGGAGCTGGCGGGATTCCAGGCTGCCGTTACGGCTGAAGAAAAGCTGGACGAGCTGGGGGATGTGCTGTTCGCCCTGGTCAATGTGGCCCGCTTTCAGGAGCTGGACGCGGAGGACGCCCTCCGGCATACGGTGAAGAAGTTCATCGCCCGCTTCAATTATATCGAGGAGCAGATGGAAGCCCGGGGCGGCCAATGGGGGGAAATCTCCCTGGCGGAGATGGACGACTATTGGAACCAGGCCAAGGCTAAAGGGCTGTAACAGCTGTCATACAGGAATAAGGAACAAGGGGGAACTATGCGACTGGATAAATATTTGAAGGTCTCCCGCATCATCAAGCGCCGCACCGTGGCCAAGGAGGTTTGCGACGCCGGGCGTATCCTGGTGAACGGCCGGGCCGCCAAGGCCGGCACGGATATCAGCGTGGGGGACCAGCTTACCATCAGCTATGGCGGAAAAACCATTGTGGCCCAGGTGCTGATCCTGGCGGAGACCATGCGGGCCGACCAAAGCGAGACCATGTACCGGATCATCAGCGAAACATAAACGGCTTTTCCCCTGCATATGCTGTAAAAAGCGATCTATGCGGGGGATTTCTTATGGCTGAGAGCAAGCAGAGCCTGACGTTGGAAGACCGGCAGCAGCTGCATATTACCGGCATCAGCAATGTGGATAGCTTTGATGAAAGCAGGATCGAGCTTTCCGGCGTCTTGGGCGCTATCGATATCAGCGGCGAGGGCTTGAAAATCGCCGCCCTGGATCTGGATAAGGGGCGGATCGCCGTCAGCGGCCAGGTGACGGCGATTATTTACGGGCCGGACCGGGAGGCCCGCAGCATGCGCCATAAGGGCAAGAAGGCTTTGTCCCGCCTGCTGAAATAAGCAGGGGAAACAGCCTATGGAAACCCATGACTGGCTGGCCCAGCAGATCATTAATTTTTTCGCCGCTTTGGCAGCCGGCCTGCTGGCCGGCGTTTTTTATGAAGTATACAAGCGTTGGCTTGCCCGTTCCCCCCGCCGCCGCTACCGCAAGCACTGCTGGAAAACGGACGGGCTGTTCGGCCTGTTCCTGATCATCTTTTTCTCCGCCTGGTGGTTCCTGCTGACCGACGGCAGCCTCCGGGCCGCGGTTTTCGTCTGGATCGCCTGCGGCTGGCTGCTGGCCCATCTCAGCCTGGATAATAGCCATAAATAGCCCTGTACGCTCTATTTTTGTCCATATTTTGTACTTGATTTGTAGCAAATTTGCTGCTATAATGAATATATCCGCTGAGGGCGTGGCAGCTAAGGCAGGGGAAAGACATGCAAATTGAGATCCGCAATGCCCAATATTTGAGCTTCCGCGAAAAGCAAGTGGTGACATTGAAAGAAACCGGCGCCAGCACGGCGGAGATCGCCTCCCGGCTGCGCCTGGCGGAAAGCACAGTGGCGACCCTGTATAACCGGGCCAGAAGCAAAGGCTATGAAACCGTGATTGTGATCCCCGGCGACGCGCTGGGCATCTGGGATAGCGGGGCAGAGGATGACGGGCAGAAATAAAAAGAAAAGAAGATCCGTGCGCTGGATGAAGCTGGTGGTGCTGACCATGGCGGTCTTGTTCACCGTACGCCTGGGGCAGCAGGTCCGGCAATATATTGTCCTGGGCCAGGAAGCCCAGGGCTACCGGGAACAGCTGGCAATGGTCCAGGCCGAATACCAGGACAAGCTGGACCAGATCGAGCTGCTTTCCAATGACGCCTATATCGAGCGCCAGGCCCGCTCCCGGCTGGCAATGGTGAAGGCCGGGGAGACCGTGGTGATGACGGTGGATTCTGATTTGCCTACCATGGCGGCGGTCAGCGATGAAATAGATACCACGTTACGGGACTAGGCCCAGGCTGTTCCCCAACCGCGCTATATGGCCTGCCGCTCAGAAAGGCTGTTGTGGCCTTTCCGGGCGGCAGGCTGATTATTTAGCGGGCGGCAAAGGCCGGTGCCTGTGGCCCGGACAGCTGAGACGATCCGAATCTGAATAGATAGAAATATTTGAAGAAAAATGTTTGACATTCTCCCGCTGTTTTACTATAATGTAACACTAGGAATAGCGGAAGGATGTATGGTATGGCAATCAGCGTAGGCGACATCATTGAGGGGAAAGTGACGCGGATTACCTCTTTTGGCGCTTTTGTTGACTTGGGAGGCGGCCAATCCGGTTTGGTGCATATTTCCGAGGTGGCCAATACCTATGTGAAGGATATCAACAACTACCTAGCCATTGGCGATATCGTTAAGGTCAAGGTGGTTTCCATGGAAAATGAGCATAAGATCGGTTTATCGGTGAAACAGGCCGCACCGCCGCCGGCGCCAACGCCAAAGCCGCCGGCGGAAGTATTCTTTCATGAAGCGCCGGTGACGGAAATCGGCTTTGAGGATAAGTTAGCCCGCTTCATGAAGGACAGCAATGAAAAGCTGGTTGCTTTGAAGAAACACCAGGAAGGCAGAAAAGGACGTTAAAACCATCCCAATGGATGGTTTTTTCTTAAATAGGCTTAGCTGATAATTCAAAGCCAGGGAGGGATACTATGTTTGCAGCCATTGATATCGGCTCCAATACGGTGCAGATGCTGACGGCCCGGGCTCAAGGGGACAACCTTTGCCAGCGCCGGAATTACCTGGCCACCACCGGGCTGGGCGCGGGAAACCAAGGCCGGCTGCTTTCTTCCGCCATTGCCGAGACTGCCGCCATTGTGGGCGAATACATGGACGAGCTGGCCGTCCTGGGCGTGCAGCAGGTGCGCATCCTGGCCACTTCGGCAGTGCGGGACGCCCTGAACAGCGGCGAGTTGCTGGCCGCCATTGCCTCTGCCGCGCCCCGCGCGCCCCGGCTGGAAATTATAAACGGGGAGCAGGAAGCCCGCCTGTCCTATCTGGGCGCCCGGGTTTCCCTGCAGGTTCCGGCGGCCTGGCCCGTGGCGGACGTAGGCGGCAGTTCCACCGAGCTCGTTTATGATCTGGGCGATACGGTCAAGGCCGTCAGCGCCAATGTGGGAGCCCTTCGGGCCAAGGTCAACGGTTGGAGCAGGGCGGAGATCAAAAGGCGGCTCGCCCTCTCTCTGCAGCGGCTGAATGACGCCGCTACCCTGGTGGGCGTGGGCGGTACCATTACCACGGCCGCGGGGCTGCAGCTGGGGCTGAGGGCCTATCAGCGGGAAGCTATCGAAGGGGCTGTTCTGGCTTACGGGGATTTGGTAAAGCTGCGCCAGGAACTGCTGCCCCTGAGCCTCCCGGAACGCTGCGCCCGCTCGCCCTTGCTGCATAAGCGGGGCCACATTATGGAGCAGGGCCTGGATATCTGGCTCTCCCTCCTGGAAATCCTGGACATCCAAACAGTCAAAGTTTGCGGCGGCGGCATCCTGGATGGCGCTATCGCGGAAATGATAGGGGTGAAGCTATGCAACTGATCAAAGCGAAAATACTGATTAACGAAAAAATCCGGGTGAAGGCGGATTTTTACCTGATGGAGCTGCTGGCGCCGGCCCTGGCTGCCGAAGCCAGGCCGGGGCAGTTTATGATGCTCACGGCCGTCACCGGGGAAAGCCCTTTCCTGAAGCGGCCCATGGGCATCAACGCCATCAACCGGGACCGGGGCACCCTCCGCGTCATCTATAAGCTGACGGGTAAAGGCACCAAGGCCATGAGCCGCCTGAAGGCCGGGGAACGCATCGATATCCTGGGCCCCCTGGGCAATGGCTGGAAAATCGGCCCGGCAGCCATGGAAAGTGCGGTGCTGGTGGGCGGCGGCAGCGGTATCGCCACCTTGCTGCCCCTGGCCCAGGAGCTGGAGCGCCAGGGCATTGCCGTGGATATCATCCTGGGAGGGCAAAGCGCGGAACATATTATTTGCGTGGAGGAATTTTCCCATCAGGGTCGAAGCTTTATCGCTACCGAAGACGGCACTATGGGGGAAAAGGGGCGCATCGATATCTTTTTCTCGGACGAGCCCCGCTATGATATGGCTTATGTCTGCGGCCCCCTGCCCATGATGAAAAAGGCCGCTGCCTGGGCCATGGCTTACGACGTGCCCTGCCAGGTCTCCCTGGAGGAGCGGATGGGCTGCGGCTTCGGCGTCTGTATGGGCTGCGTTTGCGAGCACCGGGACGGGGAAGGGGATATCAGCTACCAGCGGGTCTGCCGGGAAGGCCCCGTATTCTGGGCCAAGGAGGTGTTCTTCCATGGCTGATCTGAATGTGGACGTTGCCGGCCTGAAAATGAAAAACCCCCTGATCACAGCCAGCGGCACCTCCGGCTATGGCCGGGAGCTGGCGGAGCTGTTCGACCTCTCCCTGCTGGGCGGCATTTCGGTGAAGGGCACCACGCTGGAGCCCCGCCTGGGCAATCCGCCGCCCCGGATTGCCGAAACCCCTTCGGGTATGCTGAACAGCGTGGGCCTGCAAAATCCGGGGATCGAGAAAGTACTGGCTACGGAATTGCCCTTCCTCTGCCAGTTTGATACGGCCGTCATCCTGAATATTGCCGGGCATGAGCCGGAGGATTACCGCCGCCTGGCGGAGCTGGCGGAGCAGGCCTCCGGCATTGCCGCCCTGGAAGTGAATATCTCCTGCCCCAATGTGAAATGCGGCGGCATGGCCTTTGGTGCGGATCCGGCCATTGCCGGGCAGGTCATATCTTTGGTGCGGCAGGTTACCAGGCTGCCGCTGATCGCCAAGCTGACGCCGAATGTGACGGATATCACGGAAATCGCCAAAGCAGTGGAGGCTGCCGGCGCGGACGCGGTATCCTTGATCAATACCCTGCTGGGCATGGCCATTGACGTGGAACACCGCCGGCCTCTGCTGGCCAATACCTTCGGCGGCCTGTCCGGCCCGGCAGTGAAGCCGGTGGCCTTGCGGATGGTCTGGCAGACCAGCCATGGGGTGTCTATTCCCGTCATCGGCATGGGGGGCATTACCTCCGCTGCTGACGCCATTGAATTTATGATGGCCGGAGCCGCGGCTTTCCAGATCGGTTCCGCCAATTTTCATAATCCCAGCGCCGCACCGCAAATCATCACCGAGCTGAACGCCTGGCTGGACAGCCATGGCGTGGAAAACGTGTCCGATCTGGTAGGCGCGGCCTGGTAACAGCGTTTCGCTTAACTGCATGAAAGAGAATCGAGGAGGTTATGCAATGAGGATACAGGAAATGAACAAGGCGCAATTAACGGCGATGCTGGCTGAGGAAACAGCAGCCTGCGCCGCCTTTAAGAGTAAAGGCCTGCAGCTGAACATGACCCGGGGCAAGCCCTGTCCGGAGCAGCTGGACTTTAGCCGGGCTTTATTAGGCGGGCTGGAGGGTTTTAAGGACGCCGCCGGCGAAGATGTGCGCAATTACGGCGGCCTGACCGGCATACCCGAAGCCAAACGGCTGTTCGGGGAGATCTTCGGCATTGATCCGGGCCAAGTGATCATTGGCGGCTCCGCCAGCCTGAACTTGATGTACGATATGGTCTGCCGGGCTTATACCCATGGGGCGCTGCCGGGCCTGACGCCCTGGTGCCGGCTGGAAAAGGCCAAATTCCTTTGCCCCGCGCCCGGCTATGACCGGCATTTTGCCATTACCGAATATTTCGGCCTGGAAATGGTCACCGTGCCCATGACGTCCACGGGCCCGGATATGGATCTGGTGGAAACGCTGGTAAAAGACCCGGCGGTGAAAGGCATCTGGTGTGTGCCCATGTACAGCAACCCGGAAGGCGTCACCTACAGCGACGAAACTGTGGCGCGGCTGGCAAAAATGGACGCGGCGGCCCCGGATTTCCGCATTTTCTGGGATAACGCCTATGGCCTCCATCACCTGGATCCAACGGACCGGGACCATCTGGCCAATATTTACCAGGCCTGCCAGGCGGCGGGCCATGAGGACCGGGTCTATATGTTCGCCTCGTTTTCCAAAATCACCATGGCCGGCGCGGGTATTGCCGCCATGGCCATGAGCCCGGCCAACTATGCCTGGACGGAAAAGCAGCTGGCCCTCCAGACCATCTGTTATGACAAGGTGAACCAATTGCGCCATTGCCGTTTTCTGCCGGATTTGGCCGCGGTGGAGGCCCTCATGGCTAAGCATGGCGCCATCCTGAAGCCTAAATTCCAGCTGGTTCTGGATATGCTGGACCAGGAAATCGCGCCCCTGGGCATTGCCACCTGGAACCGGCCCAAAGGCGGCTATTTTATCGGCGTTAACGCTATGCCCGGCACGGCCCGGCGTATCGTCGCCCTGTGCAAGGAAGCCGGCATGGTGCTGACCGGGGCCGGGGCCACCTTCCCTTACGGCAAAGACCCGGAAGACAGCAGTATCCGCATTGCCCCCAGCTTCCCGCCCCTGAATGAGCTGGGCCAGGCCATGGAGCTGTTCTGCCACGCGGTCAAGCTGGCCACTGTGGAGAAGCTGCTGGGCTAGGAAGCAGCAAGAGGCAGCAAGCGTTTTCCGCCGCTCCCTGTTAGCCCCTGCTTGCCGGGAGCGGACATGCCGCTTGTTGCTGCTGCTCATGGAAAAAGCCGCCCTGAAAGGGCGGGCTTTTTATATCCCTATATCCGCTATCTGCTTTACGGCGACAAGGCTATTCCGCGCCGGCTTTGTCCAGCTTGCCGAAGCCGCTGACGGGGAAGATGCGGAATACGGCTTTGCCGCTGATGGTATCGCCGTTGATCACGCCGATGCTGTCCAGTCGGCTGTCCCGGCTGTCGCCGCGGTTGTCCCCCATGACAAAGTAGAAGCCGTCCGGAATGATCAGATGGTCATCCCCTTCTGTGACGGCGTTGTCCAAATAGGGCTCGTCCAGGGCCACACCATCAATATAAACCCGGCCGTTCATGATTTGCAGCTCTTCATTGGGCAAGCCGATGACGCGCTTGATATAATCATGCCCCGGCATATCCGGCGCTTTCAGCACCACGATATCGCCCCGCTCCGGCTGGGAAATAAGATAAGAGATCTTATCCGTGATCAGGCTGTCCCGGTCCTCCAGGGTGGGATACATGGAGGTGCCGTCCACTTTGGTGACGTCGAAAACATAAGCCCGGAGCACAAAAGCCACCAGAAAAGCCAGGAGGACGACTTTCACATAAGACCAGATAATGGCCGGCAGGCTTTCCCGGGGAGGGGCCTCAGGCCGGGCCGGGGCCGGGGCTTGCTGGGGCCGGGCAGGCCCCTGCTGCCGGTCTCCGGGGCCGAAAGCCCGCATGGCCGGTGTGGTGCGGTCATTCAGTTCCCGCAATTGCTGCTCGTCGATATGAAACAGCTCCACAATGCGCTGCCATTCATCCTTGGCCCGTTTGGACAGGGCCTCTATCTCATGGAGATAGCGCCGGGCTTCCACATTGATCGTGCCCAGGTATTCGATATTGGCCTCGGTTTCCGAAAGCCCCTGGTGCAGGCGGCGGTTAAGGTCATGCTTCTGATAAGCCGTCTCTAAGGTGGCCAGCAGCTTTTTGGCCTGTTCGGTGGAATAGGCTTCCTCCACCCGGGCGCTGTCGGCAATATTGGCGAAAGCCGCCCGCAGAGAGGCGGATTCTTTATCCAGGTCCGTGATTTCCGCGCAAACCTGGTCAATGCGCTGGCTCAGGCGGTGCCGCTCTTCAGCCGCGGCCCGGGCCGCGGCGGCCAGGGCTTCGCAGACCGAGGCCTGGGCCTGATAGGCGGATTCCGCGGAAAGCATCAGCGAACGGGTGCTGTAGATGATGCTGGCGGAAAGGCCGTCCCTGGCCTGGGGATAGGCAGGCAATACCGTGGTCATGGTGTTTTCGTTATTGGACATCGCACGTTTGCAGGCTTGTTCCGATACGGCGGCCTGCTTCTGAGCCTTCTCCGCAATCTCCAGCAGCGAATCCACCACCCCGTTTTCATAAGGCAGCTTATAAATGCGCCCGGCCAAGGGTGGGGTTGCCGGGGCTTGTTTCATGGTAAGATCATCCTGTGCGGACACTGCATCACCTGCTTACTTTTTATGCAATCAGTTTAACCAATACGCTTAACGGAATGTATGACTAAATTATATTATATCACTATCAGGCTTTGGGATAAAGAAATTTTTTTTGATTTTATGCAGGGAAAAGCAGGTTTCGCTTTAATTTTATTAAACGAAAGAATTGTGCTATTAGCATGGAGCGGAGCAGGAATTTTTGTGAAAACAGTCTTAATTTATACAGACGGCGCTTGTTCCGGCAATCCCGGCCCCGGCGGCTGGGGCTGCCTGCTGATTTATGGCGATCAGCAGCGGGAATTGTCCGGCGCCGAGGCCGATACCACCAATCAGCGGATGGAACTGCAGGCGGCCGTCGCCGGCCTCTCAGCCCTGAAAGAGCCCTGCCGGGTGCTGCTCTATAGCGACAGCGCCTATCTGGTCAACGGCTTCCGCCAGGGCTGGCTGGCCAATTGGCAAAAAAACGGCTGGGTAAACAGCAAAAAGGAACCCGTGGCCAATCAGGATCTCTGGCAGGAATTAGGGCGCCTGGCCCAAATCCATCAGGTGGAATGGCATAAGGTTCGGGGGCATCAGGGGCAGCCGGAAAACGAACGCTGCGATGAATTGGCCAGAAAAGCGATTAATAAAAAAGCAAAAACGTAGAAGGAGCCGGGGTATGACAGATTATCAAGCATTGTTCAACGCGGTATTGGCTGGGGAGCGGGGGGAAGCCCTGACCCTTTCCCAGGAGTATCTGGCAGCCGGCGTCGCCCCCATGGCGATCATCAACAACGGCCTCCTGGCAGCCATGGCGGAAGTGGGCAGCCTGTTCAAAGAAGGGGAACTGTTCGTACCGGAGGTGATGATGTCCGCGGCTACCGTGGCTGCGGTGATCGAAGCGTTAAAACCGCTGCTGGGCGGGGAAGCGGAATCCCGGGGCAAAGTAGTGATCGGCACGGTGAAGGGAGACCTTCACGATATCGGCAAAAACCTGGTAGCCCTGCTGCTGGAAAGCAACGGCTTCACCGTGGTGGATTTGGGCAATGATGTGCCGCCCGGCGCTTTCCTGGCCGCGGCCCGTGCGCATCAGGCGGATGTGGTGGCTCTTTCCGCCCTGCTGACCCTGACCATGGGCAGCATGAAGGAGACCATTGATTTGTTTGCGGCTGAAGGGGAGCGGCAGCGTTTTCCGATTATCGTGGGAGGCGCGCCGCTAAGTCCGGACTATGCCCGGGAGATCGGCGCCGACGGCTATGGGGAAGACGCCCAGGAAGCGGTGGATTTATGCCTGGCAATGATGGGGGGCAAACAATGATTATCGGCGAACTGATCAACTCCAGCCGCAAAGCGATGCGCCCGCTGATGGCAGCCTGGGACGAAGAAGCCATTGTGGCGGTGGCCCTGGCCCAGGAGGCCGCGGGGGCGGATTATATCGACGTGAATTGCGGCACTTTCACCGCCGACGAGCCGGAGCGCCTGGCCTGGCTGGCCCGGATCGTCAGCGCAAAGGTGACAAAGCCTTTATGCCTGGACAGCCCCAACCCGGCGGCGCTGAAAGCGGCTTTGGCAGAGGTGAAGCAGCAGCCCATCATCAATTCCATCAGCGCGGAAAAGGACCGCTATGAAACTATTCTGCCCCTGGCCCTGGCCTTTAATACCAAGCTGATCGCCCTGACCATCAGCGACGGCCAAATCCCCCAAACCGCTGAGCAGCGCTGCCAAACCGGAGAAAGGCTGCTCATGGATTTGCAGGCGGCGGGGATGCAGGCGGCGGATATTTACATCGACCCCCTGGTGCAACCCCTGTCCGTTTCCGACCAGGGGGCCAGGATGATCACGGAAACCGTCTACCGCCTCCGGCAGAACCATCCGGATCTGCATATGGTCTGCGGCTTGTCCAATATCAGCTTCGGCCTGCCCAACCGGAAGCTGATCAACCGCTATTTCCTGGCCCAGCTGGCAGGGGCGGGCATGGACAGTTTCATCCTGGATCCCACGGATCAGCCGCTGTTAGGCGCTTATTATGCCGCCCGGGCCTTAGGCGGCGCGGATCCGTTCTGCGCCAAATATCTGAAAGCGCACCGCCAGGGCCTTTTTGAGGAAAGATAGGCTAAAACAGGCATGATACCGGCGTTATTCTTAAAAAAGATAGCGGTTTTTTCCTGAAAATCATTGATAATTATGGCGCGGGGATTGATTGAAAATAGTCCCTGTGCTATACTTTTTATAGATAAGTATCCTTGTATCCGGAAACGGGAAATCAGGCGAGGAGGATGCCTTATGCAGGTGGTGGGAACCAATACCCCCAGGATCGACGGCCCGGCGAAAGTAACCGGCAAACAGCAGTATGCTTCCGATATCATCATTCCCGGCATGCTCTACGGCGTTCTGCTCCGCTCGCCCCATCCCCATGCGGAAATCCTCAGCATCGATACCGGCGGGGCCGAGGCCCTGGGCGCGGTCTGCCTGACCTATGAGGATATCTGCGTCTACCGGGCGGATCAAGCTGCCGTGGTCACCGGCCCGCCCTCCCGCAAGGATCCGGACAAAGTCCCGGCCATGTATAATGAGCGCAGCGTCAGCGTGCCTGCGGCCACCTTCCGGGACCGCACCATCTTGCCCCGGAAAGCCCGCTATGTGGGGGAGCCTATCGCCGCCGTGGCCGCGGAAACCGAGGCCCTGGCCTGGAAGGCCATGCAGGCCCTGAAGGTGGAGTACCAAATCCTGGAGCCGGTTTTCGACCCGGTCAAAGCCATGGCGGAGGGCGCGCCCCAGCTTTATGAAAAAGTTTACTTAGGCGATCAGGCGGTTGTGATCAAAAACAATATCGGCGTGACCCGCAATATTGACGAGGGCGATTGCGACGCCGGTTTTGCCCGGGCAGCCCGCATCTTTGAAGATGATTTTGAGCTGCCCCGGATCTATCATGCCCAGCTGGAAACCAAGGGCTGCGTGGCCGCGCCGGATCCCGAGGGCGGGATCACGGTCTGGGCCACGGCTCAATCCATCCATGGCAACCGGCAACTGCTGGGCCGGGCGCTGAACCTGCCCCTGTCCAAGGTGAATGTGAAAAAGATCGCCGTCGGCGGGGCCTTCGGCTCCAGCATCCAGGTGAACACCGTCACCCCCATCACCGCGGCCCTGGCCCTTAAAGCCCGTTGCCCGGTGAAGCTGCTCTCCAGCCGGGAGGAAGATTTCTACAGCCATCAGAAATACCCCAGCCGCTTCCATGTGAAGATGGGCGTCAGCAAGGACGGCGTCATCACCGCCGCCCAGATCACGGCCCTGGTGGATTTCGGCGCTCACCAAGTCCAGCCCATGGCCTATCTGGGCTGCGTAGCCGGCTGGTTCGCTTCCTTATATAAATACGAAGGCAATATCCGCTTCAACGGTATTGCCGTCTACACCAATAAAACTCCTTGCTGCGCCATGCAGGGCTATGGCAATCCTCAGGTCAATTTCGCCGTGGAAAGTATGGTGGATCGGATCTGCGAGGAAATGGGCTTCGATGCCATTGAGTTCCGATTGAAAAATTACCGGGGCGAGGGTTCGGAGTTCTGGGGCCAGGGTCCCACCATCCGCTCCGTCATCAAGAGCTGCGGCGTGGAAGAAAGCCTGGTGCAGGGCAGGGAACTCATGGGCTGGGACCGGCGGGGCAAGTATACGGAGAAGACCGGGACCCGCCGGCGGGGCCTGGGGCTGGCCCGGGGCTTCCATTGCTCCGGCACCGGCGGGCCCAAGGAAGGAGAGGTGATCGACTATTCCTCGGCCTTTGTCAAAATCAATGAGGACGGCTCCGTGGATGTGGTCACGCCCCTGGTGGATCAGGGCGGCGGCACCTGGGACGCCTTGGCCAAAATTACCGCCGACACCCTGCGGGTGCCTCTGGATCTGGTGGGCCTTTCCCCGGCGGATACCAAAAACACCGGCTACGACGTATGCACCCATGCTACCCGGGGCGTCTATTGCGGCGGCGCCGCCGTACAGTTCGTGGCTAACAAAGTCCGGGAGAAGCTGCTGGAAACCGCCGGCCGCCTGATGGATGAGCATGCCCAGCATCTGGAAACAGCCCGCCGGGATGATTTGCATCAGGGCGTGGTGCAGGTGAAGCATTATCCGAAAAAGTTTATGACCATTGGCGAGATTGCCAAGAAAGCCCAGATCAACAGCTGGGGCACCATCCAATACGCGGACAGCTACCGCCAAAAAAACTGCCCGCCCTGCTTCACCACCCACTTTGTGGAAGTGGAGGTGGATACCAGAACCGGCGAGCTCAGCTTTCCCCGGGTGCTGCTCTACGCCGATTGCGGCGTCCCGGTGAACCCGGGCCTGCTCTACGGCCAATTGATCGGCTCTTTCAACCGGGGCCCGGGCTATACGGTTTATGAGGACCTGCCTCTTGACGAAACCAGCGGCCAACTGAAAAACCAGGGCCTGCTGGTGGATTATAAGCTGCCCACCGCCTGGGAGATGCCGGGAATCGGCCAGCTGATCGTTAGGCATACCGATACTTATGAGCCTACCGGGCCCTTTGGGGCCAAGGGCATTGGCGAGGCAGCCCTGGCCAGCGTCCAGGCAGCCATTGCCAACGCCGTCTACAATGCGGTGGGCATCCGCTTCCACAAGCTGCCCATCACCCCGGAAATCCTGCTTAAAGCCCTGCGTGATGGTGCTAAGGAGGTCTACTGATATGAATACCCGGATCATCGGCGCTGAGTATGACTACCTGTGCCCCCACAGCCTGGGGGAAGCCCTGGACATCCTGGCCGGCCGGGAAGGGGTCAAGGTTCTGGCCGGCGGCACGGATCTGCTGGTGAAGCTGAAAACCAACGGCCTGGCGGATTTGAAATACATGCTGGATATCAAGCAGGTGGCGGAGCTGGATTTTATCCGGGAGGATGAAGCCGGCCGCCTCCATATCGGCCCCCTGGTTAAGCTGTCCCGCCTGGAAAAAGAGCCCCTGGTGCTGGAGCGCTATCCGGCCCTGGCAGCCGCCATCCGGCTGATGGCCGCCGTCTCGGTGCGGAATATGGGCACCATGGCCGGGAATATCTGCAATGCCAGCCCGGTGGCGGACAGCGTGATCCCCGCCATCTGTTATGAGGCCCAGGTGATCCTGGCCAGCCAAGCCCGGGGCCAAAGGGCGGTGGCCCTGGAAGATTTCTTCCTGGCCCCCGGCGTCAGCGTCCTGGCCCAGGACGAACTGCTGGCGGATATCGTCCTGCCCCAGCCTCAGGTCCATACCGGCGCGGCCTTTATCAAAAAGACCCGGGTGCGGCCGGATATCGCCAAAATCTCCATCTGCGTCAAGCTGGTGCGGTCAGGGGCCCGCGTCAGGGATTGCCGCATCGCCCTGGGCGCCGTGGCCGCCCGGCCTTATTTTGCCCAAGCCCAGAGCCAGGCGCTGCTCGGGCAGAAGATGAGCGAAGGGCTAATCGCGGAAATTGCCGCCGCCCTGGCCGCCGAGATCCGCCCCATTGACGATAACCGCACCACTGCCGAATACCGTATTGCCCTGGCGGAAGCGATTACGGCGGACGCCTTAAAATCAGCCTGGCAGCAGGCGGGAGGAGAGCTGTAATGAGCCGCCATGAGATCACCCTGAAGGTCAACGGCAAAAGCCATTGCCTGGCCGTGGACAGCAATGAGCTGCTTTTGAATGTGCTGCGGGAACGGTTGTATCTTACCGGCAGCAAATACGGCTGCGGCATTGGCGAATGCGGCGCTTGCACCGTCCTGGTCAACGGCAAATCCATGCTGGCCTGCCTGATCCCGGCGGTTTCCGCCGACGGCTGGGAGATCGTCACCGTGGAAGGCCTGGCGGACGGGGACCAGCTCAGCCCGGTGCAGCAGGCTTTCATCGATAACGACGCCATCCAGTGCGGCTTTTGTATCCCCGGCATGGTGGTCACCGGCACCGCCTTGCTGATGGAGAACCCCAACCCGGATGAAGATGACATTAAGGATTATCTCCGGGGCAATTACTGCCGCTGCACCGGCTATGCGGCCATGGTCCAGGCCCTGCTGGACGCGGCGGAGAAAATGCGCGGCCGGGAAAAATAGCGGCCTGTCCGGCGCAATCCTTCCCCCTTTGCCAGACAATGCTTTACTGGCGGACATTGTAAAATTTGCCGTATCCTAGTATGCGGATAAGGAGGCCGGAGATGAGTGATTTTGAATTTGTTAAAGCCAATGATCTGAAGCAGGCCTATGCCCTTTTAGCCAAGCTGGGCGAAGCGGCGCTGCCGGTGGCCGGCGGCACCAATGCGCTGCCCCTGATCCGGGCGGGCAAAGCGGGAAACCGCACCTTGGTCAATATCCGGGAGCTTACGGCCCTGAGCGGGATCCGGCTCTACCGGGGCCGCGTCACCGTTGGCAGCCTGACCACCATTGCCGCCTTGGCCCATTCGGAACTGCTGCGCTGCAAGGCCCCGGCCCTCTATATGGCGGCCAATGTCTTTGCCGACCCCATTACCCGTAATTCCGCTACCATCGGCGGCAACCTGGCCTTTTCCTCGCCGGCGGCAGATACGGCTCCGCCCTTGCTGGCCTTGAACGCCACTTTGCTGCTGGGTAGCGAATGCGGCAAGCGCCGCCTGCCCCTGAATGAATTCTTCATTGGCGTCAATCAAAACGCCCTGTTGCCCGGGGAGCTGATCCTGGCTGTCGAATTTCCGGCCTGCCCCCATTCCGCTTTCTATAAGCTGGGGCTCCGGAATGCCATGGCCATTTCCGTAGCCACTGCCGCCGCCGCGGTGCGCCGGGATAAGAATAACGCCGTCACCGATATCCGCCTGGCCATGGGCTCCGTGGCCCCCCGGCCGGTCCGCTGCCCGGGAGTGGAGGAAGCCCTGCTGGGCCAAAAAGCGGGCAACGGTTTGCTGCCCCTGATCGAAGAGGCCGTCGGCCGGGACATCAGCCCCGTCGACGATATCCGCGCTTCCGCCGAATACCGGCGGCTGGTAGCGCCGGTGCTGCTAAACCGGGCCATTGCCAAGGCCTGCGGCCAGTGCCTGCCTGAGGGAGGGGATCGTTCATGAGCAAGAAGCAGCCTCTGACCTTATTTGTTAACGGCGAGGAAAAAACGTTCCTGGCCGAGCCGGAGCTCTCTCTAATGCGCCTGCTCCGGGAGCATTATTACTGGGATGTGAAATGCGGCTGCGAAGAAGGGGATTGCGGCGCCTGCACGGTGCTGCTGGATAACGTGGCGGTGAAAAGCTGCGTCACCCTGGCCCATAGCTGCGCCGGGCATCAGGTTTGGACCGACCGGGGCCTAGGCCTGGCCGACGCCCTGACCCAGGAGATCCAGGCCGCCTTCGTGGCTTGCGGCGCGATTCAATGCGGCTTCTGTACCCCCGGCATGATCCTGGCGGCCCGGCATTATCTGGCCCAGGACGGCGCGGCCGACCGGGAAAAAATCCGCGCTGCCATTTCCGGCAATCTTTGCCGCTGCACCGGCTATCAGAAGATTGTGGACGCCATCTACCAGGTAGCCTTAGCCCAGGGGAAGGAGGCCCGCTGATGACTTTGAAGGAGAACACCAATTTCCGCCTGGTGGGCAACCGGGTGCCCCGGCATGACGCCTGGGCCAAGGCCAGGGGCGAACAGCAGTATTCCGACGACTGGACCATGCCCAATCTGCTCTATGGCAAGGTGCTACGGAGCAAATATCCGGCAGCCGTCCTCAAGGGTATCGATACATCTAAGGCCGAGGCCCTGCCCGGCGTGGCCTGCGTGCTGACGGCCAAGGATGTGCCACTGAATCAGGACCTGACCAAGTTCGGCCAGATGCGGGATGTGGGCGGCGGCTTCGAAGGCTTATACAAGGTGCTGGCTCAGGGCAAGATCCGCTCCAAAAGCGAGGCAATCGCCCTGGTGGCCGCGGAGAGCGAAGCCATCGCCGCGGCGGCCTGTGCCCTGATCGAAGTGGATTATGATGTGCAGCCCGGCGTCTTTGACCCCCGGGAAGCCCTCAAGGAGGGAGCCTACCTGGTCTCTTCCGAAGACGATAGCAATAAGATCATGGAAGCCAAGGTGGAGCGGGGCGATATCGGCCAGGCCTGGGCAGCCTGCGACCTGATCGTGGAAAACGATTATTATACCACTACCCATGACCACGCTTATCTGGAAACCGAGGGCGGCATGGGCTGGCTGGATGAGAACGGCGTCATCACCCTGCGGGTGGGCACCCAGGTGCTGGAGCATTACCGCACCATTGCCAAGGTGCTGGGCCTGCCCCATACCAAAGTGCGCAATATCGGCGCGGCCCTGGGCGGCGGCTTCGGCGGCAAGGAAGATATCACCGTGGAAACCTTTATCGCCCTCCTGGTGCAGAAAACCCGGCGGCCGGTGAGGATGGTGTGGAGCAGGGAAGAGAGCATTGAGTGCCATTCCAAGCGCCATGAGCAGTATTTGCGTTATAAAACCGGCGTGACCAAGGACGGCCAGGTGCTGGCCCAGGAAGTCAGCATTGTCCTGGACGGCGGCGGCTATACGTATTGCACGCCCTGGGTGCAGATGTACGCCACCATCAACGGCCCCGGCTGCTACCGCATACCCCATCTCCGCTGCGCCAGCGTCTCCGCTTTCACCAACAATACCCTCTGCTCCGCCAACCGCGGCTTTGGCGCGCCGCAGGTCAATTTCGCCTATGAGCGGCAAATGGATGAAATTGCCCGCAAGCTGGGCATGTCCCCCTATGAGCTGCGCAAAAAGAATGTGCTGAAAAACGGCGACCCGCTTTCCACCGGCTTTATCCCCGAGGGGCATGTGGCTCTGGAACAGTTGCTGGACGCGGTGTGGGAAAAGCTGAACAGCGAACCCAAGCGCGATTGTCTGCCGGACGGGCGCAAAATAGGCCGCGGCCTGGCCTGCGGCATGATGAGCTATGGCCGCCTCTGCTTCATGCATGACAGTTCGCGCGT
>DAIMZM010000045.1:0-19219 GCA_036733985.1 Bacillota bacterium | reverse complement strand
GGGGCTGGCGGCGGGTGGTGGCCTCCCCCGAACCCATCGATATCGTGGAATCCGACACCATTCACCGTCTCTGGGACAGTACCGTCGTCATCACCTGCGGCGGCGGCGGCATCCCGGTGATCCGTCATGAGGACAATACCCTGGAAGGCGTGGCAGCGGTCATTGATAAGGATTTCGCCGCGGAACTCCTGGCTGAGCAGGTGGATGCCGATATCCTGCTCATCCTCACCGAAGTGGAAAAAGTTGCTATCAACTATAACAAACCAAACCAGGCTAATTTGTCACATATGACAACAGCGGAAGCGGAACACTATATTGCCGAAGGGCATTTTGCCCCCGGCTCCATGCTGCCGAAGGTCAAAGCCTCGCTGAAGTTTGCCAAGTCCAAGCCCGGCCGCAAAGCCGTCATCACCTCTCTGTATAAGGCTACCGAAGCCCTGAAAGGCCAGACCGGCACCGTGATCGGGGACTAAGCGCCGGAAAGCGCCCTGCCGCCGCCTTTGGCTGCCGGGGGCGCTGTTGATAGGAGTTGCCTATGCCTGCCAATATTGATTATGCCGTATACTACGAGGCCATTGACAGCGCCTGCGGCCAATGGTTTGCCGATCCCCTGGATCAGCGTACCTTATTTGGGCTTGCAGAGGATATCATGTCCTTGGACGGTTTTCCTATGCATTATCCCCTGCACCATTATTTATGCCCGGCCCTGCTGCTCAGCGCCTGCCACAAAGCTGCCGGCCATAGCGCTGAGCGGCTGGGCAGCGATCTGGCCATCGCCCGGGCGCTGGCCGCCGCCGTCCTGGGCGGTTTCTGCGGCTATCAGGGGGCTTGCGGCGCCGCTATTGGCGTAGGCATCTTCTGGTGCGTCTACACCGACTGCACGCCCCTCTCCGGCGCCGCCTGGGCCTATGGCAACCGGGCCACCGGCCAGGCTTTGCTGAAAATGGCGGCGTATGGCGGGCCCCGCTGCTGCAAGCGCTGCCTGTTCTTATCCTTGGAAAGCGCCCTGCCGGACATCCGGCAAATACTGGGCTTGGATCTGGCTCAGCCGGACAAGCTGCGCTGCGGCTTCCATGAGCTGAACCGGGAATGCCTGAAGAAAAACTGCCCATACTATCCCAAAGAGGAGGGTTGATGATGGGCAAAACCGCGATCCGGCTGCCGGCCGCCGCTTATCCGAAAAAGGATTTGGAAAATCCTTGCGACTGCCAGAACAAGCCGATTGACCTGACCTTTAAATCCGGGCTGCTGTTCTGGGAGCTTGACGAAGGCGCCTTGGTACGGGCGGAAGATTTTGTGGCCGCCCTGGAGGTGGAGAAAAAAACCGTGATGATACCGGCTGGAGCTGACGGGCGGCTGGCTGAACATTGCGTGGCAGACGGGGATGAAGTGGATAGCGACGCTATCCTGGGTTATATCGAGGAGGTGTAGCAGGTTATGGATCCGATCAAGCTTTATCTGGTCGGCGGCTTCCTGGGCTCCGGGAAAACCACCTTCCTCACCGCCTTGATGAACGATCTGTCCGGCCAGCGCCTGGGCGTGATCGTCAATGAATTCGGCGCCATCAGCATTGACGGCCTGGTGCTGGAGCGGGACGGCGTGAAAATGGTGGAGATCAATAACGGCTCCATCTTTTGCGCCTGCCTGAAGGACGGCTTTGTCCGGACGCTAAAGGCCTTTGCCGAGCAGCCCATCGATATCCTGCTGATCGAGAATTCGGGCATGGCGGACCCGGCGGGAATGAAGACCATCCTCAAGGGCCTGGCCCCCTATTTACAGCGGCAATACGATTATCAAGGGCTGATCTGCCTGGTGGACTGCACCACCTTCCTGGATTATGTGGATATCCTGACCCCGGTGCAAAGCCAGGTGGCGGAAGCGGATTATATCATTGTCAATAAAACCGATCTGGCGGATCAGCTGATCATCGACGATATCCATGGCTGGATCAGGGAATTGAACAGCAGCGCCTTGGTTTATGATACCGTCTACGCCCAAATCCCCCTGCCCCTGCCGGAACGGAAGCCAACGGACAAGGACAGCGGCCGGATCAGCGCCAATACGCCTCAGAACCGCCCTGCCGGCTTTGTGCTGGAAACCGACAGTGAGCCTGAAGAGGCGGCGCTCCGGGCCTTCTGTGAAGCGCTGGCTGATTCGACCCTGCGCATCAAGGGCTTCACCCGCCGGGCCGGGGCGTGGCTGCATACGGATTCCGTGGGTAAACAGGTGGCGGTGGGCTTAGCCAAGGATATTCAGGACCTCTCCCTCCGCAGCGGCAAACTGGTGATCATTTGCCTGGGCAACCAAGACCAGCAGGCAAAAATCGCCCGGGCCTGGGAAGCCCATTGCGGCAACGACTACCGGCTGACCCAAAGCTAGCGGCAACCGGGGCAATACCCCGGCAATAGACAAAAAGAGACCGGCAGGCTAAGGCCTATCGGTCTTTTTTCTTCCTATTTCAGGACTTGAGTCAAGGGGCGCTACTTCTTGCCCGCCTCCGGGGTCACCACCGGCAGAAAGGCCAGGGCCACCTGGAGGTTCAGCACATCCTCATAATTGTCGAAGTTGATATGGCAAAGCTTCTCCACCACCTCCAGGCGGTAACGCACCGTATTGGGGTGTATCGATAATTCCTGGCCGGTACGGCTGTAATTGAAACGGTGGCGGAAAAAGACCTGCAGGGTTTCGATAAGGTTGATATCCAGGGTATTGTCGATATCCATCAAAGGCGTGACGATATCCCGGCAAAACAGGGCGATCTCCGCATTCAGCCCATCCGGGTAGCAGAAACGGTAGAGGCCCAAATCATCGAAGGAAATGAATTTCCGCTCCTGATGCAGCAGGGGATTGATTTTCAAGGCCAAGCCGGCCTGCTTATAGCTCATCCGGGCGTCCCGGAAATCCATGACCCGGCCCAAGGCATAGTTAAAGGTATGGTTAGGCCAGTTGGAACCAAGCTTATGATCCATATCCTCCAGCAGGGCCGTGCGGTTTTCCAGATTGGCAGGCAGCAGGATGATCAGGCTTTGCTTATACAGGCAGACAATGATTTTCAGCTTCAGCGCATTAAACAGGTTCTCGATCAAAACGCCCATTTGCTGATAGAGATCCGGATCATCCTGGCATTTGACGATCAGCACCTGAACCTGGCGGGGAATGCACCAGTTCAAGCTCTGCATCCGCAGCACAGCCTCGTTCAGGGATTGCAGCTTGCCGCTGATCAAATCCTCGATGAAACTGGCTTTCAGCAGCGCCTCGTCATGCTCATAGGCCATGATCTGGATGATCCCCACCTCGCAGGCTGCCTTGGCCGAGGTGAGCAGCACCGCGTCATTGTCATCGCAAGGATGGGCGGTTTCATCCAGCCAAATCATGCCCTCCATATCATTGCGGAAACGGAAGGGGATGCCCAGGCCGGAAGCGGCGGGCGAACAAAAGCGCACCAGGCCTTTATGCTCCCCATCCGGCAGGCTGAACCTGCCGGAGGCATGCTCGGCCAGGGCGGCGCAAAGGGGCGGCGGGTCTTCCACGCTGACGCAGTTCAGCAGGCTTTCCTGCAGGGTGATCAGGGCGGGTTTGCCGGTCCAGGCATGCAGCTGCTTGGTCAGGCCGGACATGCCTCCGGTATTCATGGCGTTTTTCATGATCTCCATGGCGTTATCCAGCCGGAGATAGGTATTGGTGCTCCTGCTGAAGACATGGGAATAGAAAAACTCGAACAGGGGATAAAACTTCAAATCCCGGTCCGCCAGCAAAATCACGGGAAAATCAAGCTCGTCCGCAATACGGGTGATGCTTTCCGGCACCTGGTCGTTAAAGTAGACGCCCTTTAAAGTGATGCCGGCCAACTCATGCTTGACCAGGTTCCGGATCAGCTCCGCATGCTTTTCCGGCTCCCGGGAAAGGAAGTAGCCGCTGGAGACCGCCAGCATATCCTTATCGGTATAGGCATGGCCGCTATAGCCGTCCAGCATGGTCAGGGCTTTAACGATCCTGTTGCGCCCCCGGTAACCGGCAATTATTTTCGACCCGCTCAATAGCGGTATCCGGATCAGTTCTTCAATGGTAACTTCCATACAGAGCATTTCACCCCGCAATCATGATCATGCTGGACAGAAGGCGCAGGCGGCATAAAACCAGGCTCTATTCCTAAAAAACAAAGTGGTTAAACCAAAAAGTTTATGAGGCTATAGACCCACTTTAACAGATATTTTGTCAAATGTCTACATCATATGGCATAGAAACCGCCAATAATGCCAAAAACAAGATTAAATTTGTTTTAAAAACCCCTTCTATTCGCCAAAGCCCATGGATTGGATATAGCGGTCCATAAAGTATTTGCTATAGGAAAGCTCAATGGCTTCCGTAGCGGCGGCAATACGCAGCGCTTCCTCTAAGGCCAGGCGGCTCTGGAGGATTTGCCCGGCCCCGGCCCCGGCCGCATTGCCGATGGCCTTGGTTTTGCCGGCAAAACCCGGGGGGATCAGGCCCACGCCCTCGGCGCTCCGCACATCAATATTGCTGCCGAAGCCGCCGCAGAGCACGATCTGCCGCAAATCCCCGTAAGTCAGGCCGCATTCGTGAATCAGGGTGTCCATGCCGCCCCGGATGGCGGCCTTGGCCAGCTGGAAGGCGCGGATATCCGCCTGGGTCAGGCTGACGCCGCTGCCCCCGATCAGGCAGGCCTGGTTCAGCCCTGGATCCATCCGGCCACTGTGGTCGATGACGCCCAGCTGATGCATGGCGCTGATAGCGTCGATTAGGCCGGAGCCGCAGACGCCGACGGCCGGGGCGTCGTCAATGGTGCGGTAAGCCAGGGCCCCCTGTTCCGGCCAGACCGCGCTGATGGCGCCCTGGTGGGCGCTGGTGCCGGAGCTGATCCCCGCCCCTTCAAAAGCCGGCCCGGCAGCGGTGGAGCAGGCCACCATCCGCCCCGCTGTGTTCAAGGCCATCTCCCCATTGGTGCCGATATCCACCAGCAGCACGGTTTCCGGCTGCCTGGCAATGCCGCTGGCCAGGATCGAGCAAGTGATATCCGCCCCGATATAAGCGGCAATGCAGGGGGGCAGAAAGATTTCCGCCTGCTCAAAGCCTGCCAAGCGCCAATCCTGCCAATCGCCGAACAAGGAAACCGGAGTAAAAGGCGCCAGGGCCAGGCTGCGGGGCGGGAGGCCCGCCAGCAGATGCAGCATGGTGGTATTGCCGGCGATACAGAAGCAGGCCACCTGCTCCGGGTCAATGCCGGCCTTAGCGCAAAGCCGGACGGCGATACCGGAGATCTGCTCCCGGATCAGCTGGCACAGGGGCTGCACCGTATGCTGATTGCAATAATCGATACGGGACAGCACATCCGCGCCAAAGGCTTGCTGACGGTTCATCTCCCCCAGCACGGCCAAAGGCGCCTGCCGCTGATGGGAAAAAAGATAACCCACCGCCGTGGTGGTGCCGATATCCACGGCAATGCCATAGCCAGCAGAATAAAGGGGATCCAGGGAACTACCTGCCGCATAATCCTGGGCAATGCGCTCCCCAGTCTTTTCCCCCAGCACCTTCAGCTCACAGTCCCCCGCCACCTGAGCAAAACAGGCCAGGCGGATGCCCGGGCCCGCGCCCGCCAAAAGCTGGGCTTCGCTTTCCTCCATCGGGCTTAAGTGCCCGGCTGCCGCCACCCGGCATTTGCCGCAAGTATGGTTGCCGCCGCAGGGGAAAGCGATATCCGCCCCCAGGGCCTGCAAAACCTCCAGCAGGGTCAGGCCCTCTTTTGCCTGATAGGAAATAACCTTACCTTGGTATTCTACGCGAACTGTCGCCATTTTATCTGCTCCCAACCATCTTGATATGATGCGCAACTCTGCCGGGCCTGATACCTGCGGGCTGCCTGGCCGCGGCCTAACAAAATTTCTCAGCTAGGCAAAGAAAATTTAAGCTTCCGGTTGCAACGGCAAAGGATTCGTATTAATATGTAATCAAAGGAGATAACCTATGGACACGCTGATTATTGCCTGCTCGATGCTGGAAGATGAAATCAACCTGGCGCTGGCGGAAGAAAACTGCCGGCTGCCGGTGGTCTGGCTGGAGCGGGCCCTGCATACCTATCCGGAAAAACTCCGGTCCGCCCTGCAGGAAGAGATCGACAAGGCTAAGGCGGACACCATCTTGCTGACCTTTGGCCTTTGCGGCAATGCCCTGGCCGGTATTCGCAGCGGGACGAAGCGGCTGATTACGCCCAAATTCCATGACTGCCTCCATATGCTGGTCGCTGGTGAGCCTTACGCTGAGCCGGTGCTGGCCCCGGACTGCCTTTACTTTACCGATAGCTGGTTCCGCTCGGAGAACTTCATTGTCAATGAGTTTTGGCAATGCTGTAAGCGGCTGGGGGAAGCCAAAGCCCGCCGGGCTTATGGGGCGATGCTCCGGCAATACGCCGGCCTGACCCTGGTGGATACCGGCGCCTATGCTATGCAGCCGGCCCGGGAAAGGGCCGCCGCAGCCGCCGACCTGTTTAAGCTGGAAGCCAAAGAAGAAAAGGGCACCATCCGGGTGCTGCGGAAGCTGTTTTCCGGCGATTGGGACGAGGAATTCATCCTGATTGGGCCGGGAGAAAGCCTGACCCAGAACGCCTTCCTGAAAAAACTGGAATAAGACTTCCGGCCATAAAGCTATGAAAACAATAAGCAACCGCTTCCGGGGCGCAGACGGCTCCGGCAGGGGTTGCTTTGTTTATAATCCTATTTAAAAATAATTTAGTCCGATTTGAAGATACCTTAAGCCAGCCTGCTGGAGCCGGCAGCCGTAAAGCCGGCCCCAGCAGGTAAGCGATTTGCGCGGATAGAGCTGCTTCTGTCAAAGGGATGGTATGACTCAGCATAGGCGCCTCATCTTTTTGAGATCCGGGGCTTTAAAACCCCGCTTTGCCTCATTTAAAGGATGCCGCTGGCTTCCAGCGCTTCCAGGCTGGGGGCGCAGAGCCGGGGCTTGCCCGCGGCTTTCAGGGCATTGTTCACATCCTTCAGGCCGCTGCCGGTGCTGATCACCGTCACGGTCTCCTCAGGCCGGATCAGGCCTTGCGCAACCGCTTGCCGCAGGCCGGCAGTGGCGGTGACGCCGGCGGGCTCGCCAAATACGCCTTCGCTCCGGCCCAAAACGCCCATGGTGTCCAGGATCGCCTCATCGCTGACGGCGATCCAAGCGCCGCCGGAAGCGGCAACAGCCCGCTGAGCCTTCCGGGGATTCCGGGGCACACCCACGGCAATGGAGTCCGCCAGGGTATTCTCAGCCGTGGGCTTTAATTCGCCGCCGCAGCAGGCAGCGTCCACAAAGGGGCTGCAACCGGTGGACTGCACGCCTAAAATCTTGGGGATGCGGTCGATGATGCCTAAGGCGTAGAGGTCGGCAAAGCCGGTATAGACGCCGCCGATGGTACAGCCGTCCCCCACCGAGCAGGCCACCCAATCCGTGGGCTGCCAATGAAGCTGCTCGGCGATTTCCAGGGACACGGTTTTCTTGCCTTCGCTCATCACCGGATTAATGCCCGCGTTCCGGTTATACCAGCCGTATTTCTCAATGGCGGCCTTGGATAAATCAAAAGTGGCTTTATAATCCCCGTCCACCAGCACCACCTGAGCGCCGAAAATCATCAGCTGGGCCACTTTGCCTTCAGGGGCCCGGCGGGGCACGAAGATCACGGCTTTTAGACCCATACGGGCGGCGCTGCCGGCGCAGGAAGAAGCGGCGTTCCCCGTGGAGGAACAGGCAATGGTATCATAGCCCAGCTCCAGGGCTTTGGCCACGGCCACCCCGCTGGCCCGGTCTTTCAGGGAAGCGGTGGGATTGATGCCGTCGTCCTTGATATAAAGCTTTTTCAGGCCCAATTCCCGGCCTAAGCGGCGGGATTCATACAAAGGCGACCAGCCGATCCGGAGAAATCCGGAGACGTCCACAGCGTCCCCCACCGGCATCAGGGCCCGGTAACGCCACATGCCGTTGTCGGGGTCCTGAGCCAGGCTTTCCCGGCTCAGGATCTTCCCTACTTCACTGTAATCATAAACGATATCCAGAATGCCCTTTTCGCCGCAGGCCGGGCAGGTCAGCAGCTCCGGGCCGAAAGGATATTCCCCGCCGCACAGGGTGCAGCGATAACCCAGTACACGCGTCATGGTCTTATCCTCACATATTCTCCAGCACGCCGGTGGCCTTGTTGAAGGCGTTGATCAGGGCGTCCAGCTCCTTGACCTGGTCATGCATATCCGTCCAGTAGCTGTCGTCATACCATTGCTGGTTGATTTCCTCATAGGTCTTGCCCTGCTGCTCAACCCAGGTGTAATACTTCAGGTTGTGGATGCGGCGGCGGTCCGCATAGGTCAGCTCCTGCATGGAATCGGTGCGGATACCCCGGAGATGCTCCCCGTAATCCCGGACAGCGGTCAGCAGATTGTAGGGGCCCTGCTGCTCGTCCAGCTCATCGATGCGGGAACCGTACATCTCGGCGCTATCGGTGCAAACCGTGGCCACCACGTCGTTCTCGGTCAGCTCATAGTACTTGGCGAACTTGATGCAGCACAGCATATTGGCAATGCCGGAAATACCCATCAGGGGCAGCTGGGCCACGGTCTCGGCAGGAACGCCGACTTCGTTCAGCAGGTACTGCTGGCCGATCTCGGTATTGAACAGGCGGAGCAGGTTCTGGCTGTCTTCGTCGTCAATGGCGATGACCATGTCGGTATTCTTCACATTATGGGTCCAGGGCACATGCTTGTCGCCGATGCCTTCGATGCGGTGGCCGCCAAAGCCGTTTTCCAGCAAGGTGGGGCATTGCAGGGCTTCGCCCGCAGCCAGCTTGGACTTGGGATAGCGCTCCTTCAGCAGATCGCCGGCGCTCATGGTTCCGGCGGAGCCGCTGGTGAAGCAGGCCCCGGCAAAGCGGGATTTATCGGTTTTGATGGATTCATAGACGTCGGCAATGGCATTGCCGGTCACATGGTAATGCCAGACGCAGTTGCCCATTTCCTCAAACTGGTTGAAGATCACCACATCGTCCCGGGTATTCCGCAGTTCCCAGGTTTTGTCAAAGATTTCCTTCACATTGGATTCGCAGCCCGGGGTAGCGATGACTTCGCCGGCGATTTTGGCCAGCCAATCGAAGCGTTCTTTGCTCATTTCCGCCGGCAGGATGGCAATGCTGTCGCAGGACAAAAGCTTGGAGTTGAAAGCGCCGCCCCGGCAATAATTGCCGGTAGAGGGCCAAACCGCCTTATGATAAGTGGCGTCGAACTGGCCGGTAACCAGCCGGGGTACCAGGCAGCTGTAAGAAGCGCCCACCTTATGGCAGCCGGTGGGGAACCATTTGCCGATCAGGCAGATGATGCGGGCCTTGACGCCGGTCAGGGCGGAGGGCAGCTCGATAAAGTTCACATCGCCGAAGCCGCCGCCGTCCAGAGTGGGCTCGTTCCGCCAGGTAATGCGGTAGAGGTTCAGGGGATTCACATCCCAGGTGCTGACATTTTTGAGGGCTTTCAGGACCTTTTCCGGAATCCGCTCCGGATGAACCATCTGTTCATAAGTGGGCAAGGCGATCTGATGCTCCTGGGCCACCTTGATATTGCGGGCCAGCGCTTCGCCGTGCTTAGTTAAGTCGATCATGATATTACCCCTTTCACAATCACCGATTGGTGTTTTATTAGCATTGTTTGATCGTATAGCTTTCTTCCAGAGCTGCCGCGGAGCAAAAACTCCGCGGCAGTTGCAAGCATCAGGGTTTACAGGCTGTGGCGGAACACGCCGGCGGCTTCCAGGGCCAACAGGGCGGCGGCGGGATCCTGCTGCTTGGCCAGGAAAATCATGGCCGCGATGATATACGGTTTAAAGCTGGCTTCTTTATAGAGGGGCACCCGGTAACGGTCGAAGACGGAGGCCGCCACCTCCCCTTCCTTGCAGCTGACGCCGGAAATATCCGCAGGCAGGCAATGCAGGTACAGGGCTTTGCCGCCCTTGGTCAGCCGCATCAGTTCCTCGGTGCATTCCCAATTCTTATGCTGGGCATTCTGGGCCAGCAGTTCCTGCTCCAGTTTTTTCACGCCGTCCATATCGCCGTTGCCGTAGAGCTCGGTACGCTTTTCCATGGCGGCGAAGGGCGCCCAGCTCTTAGGATAAACGATATCCGCGTCTTTGAAAGCTTCGGCCATGCTGTTGACTTTGCAAAAGCTGCCGCCGCTTTGGGCGGCGTTTGCCGCCGCCACCTGCTCCACGTCGGCCATGATCTCATAGCCTTCAGGATGGGCCAGCACCACATCCATGCCGAAACGGGTGAAGAGGCCCACCACGCCCTGGGGCACGGAAAGGGGCTTGCCGTAGCTGGGGCTGTAAGCCCAGGTCATGGCGACTTTCTTGCCTTTGAGGTTTTCCACGCCGCCGAATTCATGGATCACATGGAGCAGATCCGCCATGCTCTGGGTGGGATGGTCGATATCGCATTGCAGGTTGACCAGGGTAGGCCGCTGCTCCAGCACGCCGTCCTGGTGGCCTTCCGCCACCGCGTCGGCCACGGCCTTTTGATAAGTGTGGCCTTTGCCGATATACATATCGTCGCGGATGCCGATCACGTCCGCCATAAAAGAGATCATATTCGCGGTTTCCCGTACGGTTTCGCCATGGGCGATCTGGGATTTGCCTTCATCCAGATCCTGCACCTCCAGGCCCAGCAGATTGCAGGCGGAAGCAAAGGAAAAGCGGGTGCGGGTGGAATTATCCCGGAAATTGGAAATGGCCAGGCCGCTGTCAAAGACCTTGGTGGAGATATTTCTTTCCCGGAGATCCCGCAGGGCGTCGGCCACGGTAAACACGGCGTCCAGCTCCGCATTGGTATGATCCCAGGTGAGGAAGAAGTCGTTTTCATACATTTTCTGAAAATCGAGCTTTCTTAAGTGTTCGGCAAATTGTTGTGTTTTACTCATTCTCATTCTCCTTAACGTATTTTCTCCGGCAAGGCCGGGCCGGACAGGGCAAGGGGAACCGCTCGACGCTTATTTTTTGAGTTCCGTGTAGAGCTGGGGCGTGGCGGCGTAAACAGCGGCGCAGCGCACCAGATCGCTTTTCCAGATAATCTCGTTGGGGGCATGGGCTTGGGATTCCGCGCCGGGGCCATGGCCCACGCTGGGAATGCTGTAGCGGCCCTGGGTGGCCACGCAGTTGGTGGAGAAGGTCCATTTGTCGATCAGCGGACGGCCGCTGCGCTTGTCCATGGCGCCGGGTTCGCCCACCCGCTCATTGCCGTAAAGAGCTTGATGGGCTTGGGCCAGGGCCTGGACATGGGGGGCTTCCTCCGGATTGATCCAGGTGGGGAAATAGCATTCGGTTTCATAAACCAGGCCGGTCCAGGCGGGCCGGTCATATTTATACATGCTCACCACCACGTCGTCGCCGTATTTTCGCACGGCAGGCAGGGCGCGGATCTCATCCAGGCAGCTCTCAAAGGTCTCGCCGGCGGTCATGCGGCGGTCCAGGGAGATGGCGCAGGAATCCGCCACAGCGCAGCGGCTGGGGGAGGTGTAGAAGATCTGGGAAACAGTGACCGTGCCCCGGCCCAGGAAATTCGCGTCCTGCCAGGCCGGATTATACTGCGCTTCCAGCATCTTCACCAGGCCCTTGATCTCGGTGGCGTCCGCGGCGTCGTTCTCATTCAGGGAACGCACGTCCCGGATGATGTCGGCCATTTTGTAGATGGCGTTATCGCCCCGCTCCGGCGCGGAACCGTGGCAGCTGACGCCGTGGACGTCCACCCGGATCTCCATGCGGCCCCGGTGGCCCCGGTAAACGCCGCCGTCGGTGGGTTCGGTGCTGACCACGAATTCCGGCTTGATCTTATCTTCGTTATAAATATACTGCCAGCACAGGCCGTCGCAATCTTCTTCCTGCACCGTGGCGGTGACCAGGATGGCATAGCCTTCCGGGATCAGGTTCAGGTCCTTCATGATCTTGGCGCCGTAAACCGCGCTGACCACGCCGCCTTCCTGATCCGAGCCGCCCCGGCCGCCGATTTCCGTCTCATTCTCATAACCCTCGTAAGGGGAAAACTCCCAGTTATCGATATTGCCCACGCCCACGGTATCGATATGGCCGTCAAAGGCGATGATCTTATCGCCGGAGCCCATCCAGCCCAGGCAATTGCCCTGGGGGTCGATCTCCACTTTGTCAAAGCCCAGCTTTTCCATTTCCGCCGCGCAGCGTTTGATAACGCCCTCTTCCTCGCAGCTTTCGCTGGGGATGGCGATGAGATCCCGGAGGAACCTGGTCATGGCGTCCTGATAGCCTGCCGACGCTTTCTTGATCGCTGCAAAATCCATTTGTACATCCTCCTTTAATAAATCCGATAGCAATAACCTATCTGTCTATTCACATCATATCAGGTCTTGGCAAACAAATCAACAAAAATTTTGTATTTACCAAAAAATTTTTTATGGTCTGCCAGGTTTTGGTTTTCTCCCTGCTCCGGCCTACCGGCAACCTGATAAAAGGGCCGGGTTGTTACTTATCCGCTATAGCAAACAAGACGTCCTGCAGGGAACGCCTTGTCTGGCTGAGATGTCCGGGGATTTGCGCTCCGGGCCCGTTATTTACCCTTGCTGTAAGGGGTATTCTGCATCGGCAGGGCGAATTCCCGCTGTCCGGAGAATTTGTAATAAGCGTTTAGCACCGCGGCGGGCGTGGGAATGGAAGCGATCTCGCCAATGCCCTTGGCGCCGGCAGCCGGCAGGGCTTCCCCGGTTGCTTTGTCCAGGGTCTTATTGACGATCAGGGAAACCACCTCCGGCACCTGAGGCGCTTTCATCAGGCCGATCTGGCCGTATTTTTGCTGGGGGCGGCCGTCCTTGACGGTGAATTTCTCCGTCAGGGCATAGCCCAGGGACATGACCACGCCCCCTTCGATCTGGCCTTCCACATTCAGGGGATTGACGCAGGTGCCCACGTCATGGGCGGCCACGACTTTATCGATTTTACCTTCTTCATCCAGGATCACGCAATGGGTGGCATAGCTATAGGCCACATGATAGCGAGGGGATTCCTTATCGCTGTCCATACGGTCGGTCTCGCCCAGGTATTCGCCGTAATATTCCTTGCCTTCCAGGGCGTCCAGGGAGCCGGCCTGTTCCAAATCGGCCAGGAGCAGCCGGGAGGCCCGCAGGGTGGCTTCCCCGGCGAACAGGGTCTGGCGGCTGGCCGTGGTATTGCCGGAATCCGGCGCGAGAAAGGTATCCGGCGGCTGATGGACCACTTTATCTAAAGGCAGCCCAGTGAGATCGCAGGTCATTTGCTGCAGAGTCATGCCCATGCCCTGGCCCACGCCGGAGGCGGAACAGTGGATATGGGCCTGTCCCCCCTGGACGACGATCCGGCAGCGGCCCACATCCGGTATGCCCACGCCCAAGCCGGAATTCTTCAGGCAGCAGGCAATGCCGGCACCGGGATGGGCGTCATAATAGGGCTTGACCGCTTCCAGAGTCTCGATCAAGGCAGTGTCCGGCCCGGCGATCTGGCCATTGGGCAGGCGTTCGCCAGGGCGGATCCCGTTCTTGTAGCGGAATTCCCAAGGATCGGTGCCGGTAAGCTCAGCCAGCTGGTCGATATTGCTTTCCGTGGCCGTCATGCTCTGGGTCACGCCAAAGCCCCGGAAGGGACCGGCAGGGGGATTATTAGTATACCAGGCCTGGCCTTCCACATCCAGATTCCGGTAATGATAGGGGCCGCAGGCATGGGTGCAGGCCCGCTGCAGCACCGGCCCGCCCAGGGAGGCGTAAGCACCGGTATCAGCCTGGATGCGGCAGCGCAGGGCCAGCAAATTGCCGTCCTTATCGCAGGCGGTGGTAGCCACAATGGTCATGGGATGGCGCTTGGGATGGATCTGCAGGCTTTCATCCCGGGTCAGCTTGACTTTTACCGGCCGCCCGGTACGGTAAGCCAGCAAAGCGGCGTGATGCTGTACGCTCATATCCTCTTTGCCGCCGAAGCCGCCGCCGATGGCTTCCGCCGCCCGCACCCGCACCTTTTCCGGAGGCAGGCCCAGCATCAGCACCAGCTCTTTCTTGGTCTGGTAAATACCCTGATCGCCGCAGAGCACGTTCACCACGTCCCCGTCCATCCAGCCTAAAGCGCATTCCGGCTCCAGGAAAGCATGCTCGCCTAAGGGCAGCTCATAGGTATTGGTCACCACAAAATCAGCTTTTGCCAAAGCCTCGTCCACATCACCCCGGACCAGGCGCTCCTGGGAGAGCAGGTTGCCTTCCTGATGCACCAGGGGCCGGTCTTCCTCCCGGGAAGCGTCGGCAACGGTCAGCACCGGGGGCAGCGGGGTATAATCCACCTGGATCAATTCCAGGGCGGCCCGGGCAATCGCCTCGCTTTCCGCGGCCACCAGGGCAATGGCGTCCCCCAGGAAGTGGACATTCCGTCCTTCCGGGATCATCACCGGGTAATCATGGCGCAAATGGCCGATCTTGTATTCGCCGGGGATATCCGCGGCGGTTAAGACCGCGACCACGCCGGGCAGGGCTTTCGCAGCGGCGATATCGATGCGGTTTACCGTGGCCCGGGCATAGGGGGGCCTGAGGGCCACGCCGTAGATCATGCCGGGCAGCGCATAATCATCCGCGTACTTGGCGGTTCCGGCGGCCTTGATATAAGCGTCCGGCCGGGGCGCGGGCTGGCCCAGCCGGCCCAGGGCCGGCTGATCCGGCAGGAATTTTTCACCACGCTTAACGGCGGCCGCCAGCATAATGGCGGTCTCGATCTTGGCGTAGCCGGTGCAGCGGCAGATATTGCCTTTGATCGCCTCTTTCACCTCCGCCCGGCTGGGATCCGGGTTTTGATCCAGCAGGGCCTTGGCGGAGATCACCATGCCGGGGATGCAAAAGCCGCATTGCACCGCGCCTGCGGCGGCAAAGGCCCGGGCATAGAGATCCCGTTCCTCCGGCGTGAAGCCTTCCAGGGTCAGCACAGATTTGCCTGCCAGATTCCGCAGTTTGACAGTGCAGGCCTTTTTCTTCTCACCGTCGATCAGCACCATGCAGGTGCCGCAGGCCCCCTGGGAACAGCCGTCCTTAACGCTGAGGAGACCCGCTTCATCCCGCAAATAGCGGAGCAGCGAACCATCCTGTTCTATTTTCACGGTTTTTCCGTTAAGCTTAAATATGACCATGAGCGTCTCCTTTATTACGAATGGTATAGCAGGCGTCAGGCGATTAGTCGGCCATGGCGCAATCCTTGAACAGCTGGGCTAACGAGGGCTGCTCCGGATAATAAAGGGCGAATTCCCTGCCGCTGACCCGGGCCAGGTACTGGCCGCCTCCCAAGGAAACAAAGCCGCTGTTTTTGCTGTCCCGGAATTCCGCCTCAGTGGAGAAGCGGGTCAGCTTATCCAGGTAAGGCGAACCCTCATAGGGGCAGAACATGGCGCAGTTGCCGCATTCATTGCAGAGATCATCCTCATGCAGCACCTGGAGGCGGCCGTCCACCAGCAGCAGCCGGTTGGCCCGGTTGGGGCAGACCTCCACGCATTGGCTGCAGAAGCTGCCGCATTCCAGGCAGCGGTGGGCGTCCTCCCGGCCGCAATGCCCCGGCTCCAAAACGCCCCGGGCCGCGGTCTCCTGATAAGGCCCTTCCTCCCGGTAAGCGTCAAAGCGCTTGCCGGTGATATGCTCCACAGCGGTCAGCGCGCCGGCAATGGCCTTGGCCACGGTAGCCGGGCCTTGAGCGCCGTCGCCGACCACATAAATATTATCGCAGGACTGCAGATGCTGATTGAGGATGGGATAGCCCTTCTTGTCCAAAGGCAGGCCGTACTTGGCGTAGAGTTCGCTGTCCACCGTCTCGCCGGTGGCGGCGATCAGGCTGGTGCAGGGCAAGGCCACCAATTCGCCGGTGGGTTCGGGCCTGCGGCGTCCCGAAGCGTCCGCTTTGCCCAGGCGCATCTTTTCACAGGTGAGCTGGCCATCCTGCCAGCTGACAGGAGAGAGCAATTCCTGGAAAATCACGCCTTCTTCCTCAGCCAGCAGCAGTTCCTCTTCATCCGCGGGCATGTTCCGGCGGTCCCGGCGATAGACAATGCCCACCTGGGGCTGGCCAGCCAGGCGCAAAGCGGCCCGGGCCGCGTCCATGGCGCTGTTGCCGCCGCCCACGATCAGCACCTGTTCGCCCAGATCCGGGGCCTCCCCGGCTTTGCAGCGATCCAGGAAATCAATGGCGTTCAAGGGCTCGATACCTGTTACCTGGTATTCGCCATGTTTGCCCGCGCCCACGGCCACGATCACCGCGTCATAGTCCTGGATCAACTGATCCAGATTCTCCACAGCCACCCCGGTTTTCAGCTCCGCGCCAAAGGACAGGCAAACCGCCACATCCTCCGCCACCAGCTGGGGATCGATGCGGAAGCCGGGGATGGTGCTGAGGGGCAAGCCGCCGGCTTGAGCCGCTTTTTCCAGCAAGGTCACCTGCCAGCCCGCCCGTGACAGCAGGGCCGCGCTGGCCAGGCCCGCCGGGCCCGCGCCTACCACCACCGCTTTTTTGCCGGCGGGGGGCGCTTTCTCTATCAGGGGCAGGGCTGCCGCCAACCCTAAGCGGGTGGCGTCGGCCTTGCAGCCCCGGATATCCAGGGCCTGTTCATAAAAGCGGCGGTTGCAAGCGTCGGTGCAGGTATGGGGGCAGATCTCCCCGGTGATATGGGGCAGGGGGTTCCGTTCCAGCACGATGCGGGCGGCCAGGGCCGTCTCCCCTTTGGCCAGGGCGGCCAGATAAGCGGGCACATCCTGCTCCAAGGGGCAGCCCACCCGGCAGGGGGCCTGGAAGCAATCCATCAGGGGCGGCGGGCCGGCATACTGGGCCGGGGCAGCCGTTTTAATGGGTTTGCGGTAATAATCATCCTGGAACAATTCTTCGTTCAGGGCCTGGATAGCCTCCACATCCACCTGCTCCGGACAAGCTAAACCGGCCAGGGCTTCGGCCATTTGCTTCAGGCGCTGATAACCGCCGGGCTTCAGCAAGGTGGTGGCCACGGTGAGGGGCCGGATCCCGGCCTGGAACAGCCGTACCGCGTTATGGATATCCACACCGCCTGACAGGGAAATGGGCAGTCCGCCCTGGAAGGCTTCGCTGATTTTCCTGGCTACCTGGATGGTCAGGGCATAGAGGGAGCGGCCGGACATATACATCTCTTCCCCGGGCAGCTGGCCTTTGTCAATATCCACCGGCATAGTATTGGTCAGCTTCACGCCAAAGGTTAGGCCTTTGTCCTTCGCCAGGGCCTGGAGCCGGGCCAGCATGGGCACGGCGTCGGCGAACTGCAGGTCATCCTTGAAATGGTGGTCGCTGAAAACCAGGTAATCATAACCCAATCTGTCCAGGGTCTCCCTGGCGGTTTCATAGCCCAGCAGGGTGGGATTGCACTTGACAAAAGTGTTCAGCCCCTTCTCCGTGATCAGATAAGAGGCGATGCTCTCGATTTCCTGGGGCGGGCAGCCATGGAGGGTGGAGACGGTGACGGAATCGCAAATCCGGGCCGGGGTGGCCTGGATAAAATCCTGGTCCTCCGGGAATTCGGCGCAAAGGACTTGGACGCATTCCTTAAAAATGGGGGTGGCGGAAGCGTCGATGATCCCGTTTAAGTAGGCGTCCACCTTGGGGGTTTTAATGCCGGCCAGGTCATAGCCCACGCTGGCATTGAACATGAAGCCATCCGGCTCGCCCAGGCCCAGGCGGCGGGCGAGCAGACGGCAGAGGAACCAGGCCTTCACATATTCCTCAAAAGCGGCGGGCACAGTCAGCTCCGTGGACCATTCGCAGTTATAGGCTTCGTCCGGCGCATAGATGCAGGGCCGGCCAATGCAGGCGGCCAGCTCTTCCCCATCCATCTTCTGTACGGTTTTCAGCTCAAAGAAGCGGGCCCCGGCAAAATAGGCGGCCACAATATTCTGGGCCAGCTGGGTATGGGGGCCGGCGGCCGGGCCCAGGGCCACCTCCACCGCGCCCCGGAACAGGGGCAGGGATTGGCCGCCCTGATGCACATAGGCTTTCCTGACGCCAAAGCAGGAACCGTCCTGTTCGTATTCGCTAAACAACCGGTGGGTCAGCTCCGCCATGGGCAGGGGATGCATTCTCTCGCTCATAAACAGTCTCCTCCTCGCTAACAGCTTTAGTAGCTGCGGTGATTCAAAGCGCCCCAGAGTTTTTTCGCTTCTTCCAGGGTCTTGGCATTGATCGCTTCCTCATCGATCCCCACCAGCTGGCGGTCTTTCATCAGCACCCGGCCATTGCACATGGTGAATTCGCATTGGCGGCCGGTCATGCCGAAGATCATATGGCCGTCGATATTGGTGGCGTCAAAGGGGGTGAAGGGCTTGTAGTCCATGATGATCACATCCGCTGCCGCACCGCTTTTCAGTATGCCCAAAGGCGCGTCGAAATATTGGGCCGCGATCTTACGGTTGTTCTTGAACAGCATATCCGTGGACTCGCACCAGCCCACATTGGGCAGGCAGGCATGATGCCGCTGGATGATCAGGGTCACTTTCAAGGCTTCCAGCATATCGAAAGTGTAGGCGTCGGTGCCCATGCCCACCAGGATGCCCTTTTGCAGCATCTGTAAAATAGGCGAGCAGCCCACCGCGTTGTTCATATTGGATTCGGCGTTATTGCAGACCATGGTGCCCGTATCCCGGAGGATATCCATTTCGCCGCTGTTGATATGGATGCAATGGCCCAGCATGGTCTTCTCCCCCAGGATGCCGTGGTTCAGCAAACGGTGCACCGGCCTGGTACCGTACTTCTGGGCGGCATCGTAGACGTCGTTCAGGCCTTCGGCCACATGGATATGGAAGCCGGTGCGGCCGTTGTTTTCCGCAACCATTTTCTCAAAGGTCTGATCAGAAATGGTGAACAGCGCATGGCCGCCGAACATAGCCGCGATCATCGGGTCTTTCTGCTCAGCGCAATGGGTGATGAAATCGCCGTTCTCTTTAATGGCCGCGTCGCATTTGGCTTGGCCGTCCCGGTCGCTGACCTCATAGCAGAGGCAGGAGCGGACGCCCAGTTCCTGCGCCGCCCCGGCGATGGCGAACAGGCTGCCCTCGATCTGGCCGTAGCTGGCATGATGATCGAACAGGGTTGTGCAGCCGGTTTTGATGGAATCGATCAGGGTGACGTAGGCGGAACGGCGGGTGGCTTCCAGCGTCAGGCA
>DAIMZM010000044.1:0-19829 GCA_036733985.1 Bacillota bacterium | reverse complement strand
TTTGGCGATGGTGCGCCCGGGCGCGGCCACTTCCACCGCGGCCGGCATCTCCAGAGGCACCCGGTCAAATACAACCGCTACTGTATGGCTTTGTCCGGGGAAGAAAACGCCGGCTTCATCACCAGCCAGGGCATTGATTTTGAGCGGGAATCCGCCTTCCTCTGGCTGCGCCACGATAAAAACGTCCCTTTTCACTACATCATCAGCGCCAATGCCCTTTATCTGGGATACGGGGATTTCCTGGTTTGTATCTACCATTTCCCAACAAAGCAGACTTCCAAGGACGAGCTGATCCGCCGGGTCAGGGAATCCGTTCCCTATGAAACCTCCTCGAAAATCCTGGTCAGCGGCTTGCTGCAAAAAGAAACGGGTATCCCGGATATCCTGGATCAATTGATGACCGGTTACCCGATGATTTGCCATAATAAACGGCAGGAGGATATTTTGCTGGCCGCTGATTATGAGGCTGAGGTGATGATCGCCTATCAGATGCTGAATCAGCCGGCCATGTGCCGGAGGCTGGTCAAAAAATACATACAGCCGTTGATCGAATACGATTCAACCCATAACAACTGCCTTTTGGACACCTTAGCGATTTATTTTCAATGCCGCAGTATTGCGGAGATCGCTAAAAAATGTTTTGTCCATGAAAATACCATCCGCTACCGCCTCAAGCTGGTCGATGAGATCGCGGGCCTGGACAGCCGGGATATACGCGATCAGCTTAAGCTGTACCTGGCGCTGCAGTACCATGTCTTTCAAGGGCAATAAAAGGCTGGCAGCCCCCTGCTTTTCCCTGAATAAGCGCTTCCGAACCGAACCGCATTCAAAGGGCTACGGCCCAATGCATGCGGTTCGGTTTTCTCTAACTGATGGCCGCTCAGATATGCTCAAACCGGGCGGTGAAGAAGCGGAGCATCCGGGGCTCGTAGACGAAACGCAGCCCCCGGATCGCCTCCCGGTTGCTGTAAAGCCGGACGACCGCGTCCGCCGCCACATCCATGTGGGCATAGGTATAGACGCGGCGGGGAATCGTCAGCCGCACCATCTCCAGCTTCGGCTTGTGGTTTTCGCCGGTCTTGGGGTCGCGCCCGGCTGAGATAATGCCCCGCTCCATGGCGCGGACGCCGCTTTCCAAATACAAATCCGCCGCCAAGGACTGGGCCGGGAACTGCTCCTGGTCCAGATGGGGGCAGAAACGCCGCGCATCCAGGAATACCGCGTGGCCGCCGATGGGCTTGACAATGGGCACCCCTGCCCCATCCAGCAGGTCGCCCAGGTAGCGCACCTGCTTGATCCGGTGTTCGATGTAAGCGTACTGCATGGATTCTGCCAGGCCGATGGCCATGGCCTCCATATCCCGGCCGGCGATGCCGCCATAGGAGGGCATACCCTCGTAGACTACCACCAATTCCTTGGCCCGCAGGAAAAGCTCCTCATCGTTCATGCAGAGGAAACCGCCGATATTGGTAAGGCAGTCTTTCTTCCCCGACATGGTGCAGCCGTCGGCATAGGAGAACATCTCCCGGACGATTTCCCGGATCGTCTTCTCCTCATAGCCTGGCTCCCGTTCCTTGATGAAGTAGGCGTTTTCCACGCAGCGGGTGGCGTCGTAGAAGATCTTGATGCCGTATTGATCGGCGAAGGCCCGGACCGCTTTCATATTGGCGATGGAAACCGGCTGGCCGCCGGCCATATTCACCGTCACGGCCAGGCAGATGTAGGCGATCTTCCCGGCCCCGTGTTGATCCACCAGGGCCTGCAGCTTCGCCACGTCGATATTGCCCTTGAAATCCAGCTCTTTTACCGGATCATGGGCCTCGTCGATGATCACATCGGCAAAGATGCCGCCATTGGCCTCCTGGTGGTACCGGGTGGTGGTGAAGTACATATTGCCCGGCACATACTGGCCCGGCGTGATGGCGATACGGCTGAGGATGTTCTCAGCGCCCCGGCCCTGATGGGTGGGGACAATATGCTTGAAGCCGAACAGCTCCCGTACCGTCTCTTCCAGATGATAGAAGTTGCGGCTGCCGGCATAGGCCTCGTCGCCCAGCATAATGCCGGCCCACTGGCGGTCGCTCATGGCATTGGTGCCGGAATCGGTCAGCAGGTCGATATACACATCCTGTGATTTGATGAGGAAAGTATTATAGCCAGCCTCCTTGATCACCTTTTCCCGGGCGGCGCGGCCGATCATCGTCACCGGCTCCACCGACTTGATGCGGAACGGCTCCGGCGGGTAGTTCATCTTCATCATAGCCTCTCCCTTTCTTAAAAATGATCCCCGGCCAACTTGGGTTACGCGCTATGCGATGCGTTATGCATGATGCGTGATGCATCATAACCCGCTTTTAATATAGCATACCCGGAAGCGGCTGTCAAATTATTCCTGGAATAATTTCCCACTGAGGCAAAGCCGCCGCTACCTGCTGATCCCCGGCGTTGTATAATTGGCCAAGTTGTGTTATGATAGGCTTAATCAGCTACCTTTAATGCGGACGGTGCGGTTTGATGATCCTTAAAAAGAACTTGAGCGAACAGATTTACGAAAAAATCAAGGCGGATATTCTCGCCCAACGGATCGGCTTTGGCGAAAAACTGACCAACCGGGATTTGCAAAGGACCTTTCAGGTCAGTTCCACCCCTATCCGGGACGCCATCAACCGGCTGTATCTGGACGGCCTGCTGGAGGATATTTCTAATGGCGGCGCCCGGGTGATCGCTTTCGATTTGAAGATGGCCCTGGAGGTTAACGAGATGATGGCCCTGCTCAACCGGGACGCGGTCGCCCTGACGGCGGAACGGGGCAACCAGGCCAAGGTGATCGCCCGGCTGGAAGGTATTGTGGCGCAGCAGAGCCGCCAGGTAGAACAGGCGGCCTACCGCAGGCATCAGAGCCTGGACAAGCAGTTTCACCGTACCTTTTTCGATTATAGCGGCAACGCCCGGCTGGTGCGGGCCTACGATGATAATATCGTACTGTGGGATACGCATATCGCCATTTACTTCAAGGACTACCGCTCGATCTGGACGCGCACCGTGGAGCAACACCGGCAAATCCTCAGCGCTTATCAGGCCGGGGACTATCAGATGGCCCAGGAACTGATGGCCGCCCACTTCCTGGAGGCTGTGATCCCCCTGAAGGAGCTGCTCAGCCAGGAGGACGCAGCCCCCGCCGCGGACTAAGCAGCCTGGCAACCGCCGCCGCCCCCGGAAAGCAAAAAACAAGACCGCCCGTGAAACAGGCGGTCTTGTTTTTTGCTTAGCCGGTAGCTGCAAAATAACCGAAGCAGGTCTCTCAAGCCTTTACTTTGCTGGGGTTTTCGCCTTTAAAGGGGTTATACACGCCATATTTGCGGCCCTGGTACAGCAGTAGCGCGATAAAAACGACGAAGCCCATCAGATCGGTCTTCCAGCCGGGGATGACCAGCAGCAAACCGCCGGCGCAGGCCAGTATCCGCCAGAGCGGGCCCATGGTGGCGATGAAGCAGCCGGTGACGCCTGCCGCGATCAGCGTGGCCCCCAGCAAAGCGCTGATGATGATCAGTATTATGCTGGCAAAGTGTACGGTAACCTCCGCCGTGCCGCCGAACAGCATATCCGGGTTAAGCGCGAAGATATAGGGCACCAGGAAAGCCGCGATGGCCAGGCGGGTGGCGGTAACGCCGGTTTTAAGCGGGTCGCTCCTGGCAATTGCCGAACCGGCGTAGGCGGCCAGGGCCACCGGCGGCGTAATATCCGCCACAATGCCGAAATAGAACACGAACATATGCGCCGCCAGGATGGGGATGCCCAGCTGGATAACGATAGGCGCGGTGACGGTGGCCATAATCACATAATTGGCCGTGGTAGGTACGCCCATCCCCAGGACGATTGAAGCGATCATGCAGAAGAACAGGGCCAAGATGGTGACGCCGCCGGACAGGCTCTGCAAGGCGCTGGCAAAGGTCATGCCCAAGCCGGTCAGGGTCACCACGCCCACGATCATGCCGGCCATGGCGCAGGCCACGGCTACGCCCACGGAATTGCGGGTACCGTTGGCCAGGGCGTTGAAAAACTCCTTAACCGTGATGCGGGTATCCTTGCGGAAGCAGCTGACCACAATAGCCACAGCGCAGGCCATCAGCGCCGAACGGCCGGGAGTGTAGCCGATGGACAGGAAAACCACGATGGCGACGATGGCCAGGAACAGATGGCCTTTTTCCTTCAGCAGTTTGCCGGCCTTAGGGATCTCATCCTCCGGCAAGCCCTTCAGGCGCAGCTTCTTGGCTTCGAAATGTACCTGCAGCAGCACTGTTGTAAAATAGAGCGTCGCCGGGATAGCCGCGGCCAGGATGATGCGGGAATAAGGGATCTGGGTTATCTCCGCCATGAGGAAAGCGGCGGCGCCCATGATCGGCGGCATGATCTGCCCGCCGGTGGAGGCGGTGGCTTCCACCGCCGCGGCGAATTCCGGTTTATAACCCAGCTTTTTCATCATCGGAATGGTGAAGCTGCCGGAACCCACGGTATTCGCCACGGAGCTGCCGGATACAGTCCCTTCCAAGGCGCTGGCGATCACCGCCACCTTGGCCGGCCCGCCCACCGCTTTGCCGGCAACGGCATTGGCGATATCAATGAAAAACTGCCCGATCCCTGTCTTTTCCAGAAACGCCCCGAACAGGATAAAAATGAAGATGAACGAGGCGCATACGGAAATCGGCGTGCCGATCACGCCTTCCGTAGTGTAGAACATAAAAGTGATCAGGCGTTTAAGCGTATAGCCCGCATGGCCAAAATCCCCACCCAGATACTTGCCGAAATAAGCGTAACAGAGGAAGACGGCCACCACGATCATCAGCGGCACGCCCACCACCCGGCGGCAACATTCAAACAGCACCAGGATGCCGATGACAGCGACCACCATATTGGGTACGGTATAAACGCCTACCTGGGCAACGATTTCCTTATAGTTGGCCACGTAATAAAAGAATGACGCGCCGCCCGCTAAGGCGATGATCCAGTCATACCAGGGGATAAAGTTTGCCTTTTTATCCCGCTCACAGGCAGGATAAAGCATGATGGCAAAAATGATAATAAAGCCGACGAAGGAGGCCCGCCGCATCTGCTGGGGCATCAGGAGCACGGTATTGAAGGCGATCACATACAGGGTGAAGGCAATACATAACCCGTGTACGATCTTTTCCCGCGCGCCGGAAAAGAACCGCGTATTGGATTCCTTGTCATATTGGGCCATGATGCGCTGGACTTCTTCTTCACTAACAAAAATATCTTCGGTTTCCGCCGCGCCGGTCGGCCCGGCGGCCGCCTGCTCTTCTAGCGGTTCGGCCGTATCCGTTAGGATATCCCGGTTTTCATCTCTCGTCATAAGCCCACCTCGCTTTCATCATTGTTCCAACCGTATCGGGTCAGACCGCAAGAAACAGTGTTTTCCACCTGGGCGCCAGGGAAAGGCGCAAGGCCTGCCCCGGTTCCTCCAGATCGTGAAAGGCGATCTCCCGGCCGCGATAATGGAGCCGGAAGCCGGCAACGCGATCCACATTGTAAACCAGGCGGGGCAGGCTGACCACGTAACCGTCGATGATCATATACCCGTCCTCATAGCGCAGGGTCTGGCCGGCGGCGGTATCCACCTCCGTAGCCATACCCGCGCCAAAGCTCTTATAGCGCAGGCTGATCAGATAAATCACGCCTTCTTGCGGCTGATAGTATTCTTCCACATAGCTTTTGTTCACGGAATGCGTATAAGAAACGGAAAACCCTTCCCCCTCCCGGAGCGGCTTGGCAAAACGGATCTCGCCGCTGCTGTCATTGCTCAGCACCAATAATTGCTGATTCAGCAAAAACAGGGCGATGAAGGCAATCAGGGCAGGCACGGCCAGTGCCGCGCCTGCCCTGAGGTACCGCTTCTTTTTCATGTTTACTTTACCGGCGCTGTTCATTGCCGGCCCGTTTACAAAGCCCCCGCTTCTTCAAAATATTGACGGGCGCCGGGATGGAAGTCGATACTCACGCCCTGGACCGCGTAATCCGGGGAAAGATAAGCGCCCTTGGCATGGGCATTGGTGATGGCTTCGGCATTGTCAAAAATAGCCTTGACGATATCATAGGCCAGTTCCGTATCCATATCCGGGGGGCAGATCAGCGTGGCCTGCACCGCGACGGTGGCAATCTTTTCGTCCGCGCCGAGGAAGCTGTAATCCGCATTGGTGATATCGATCTGGGCATAGAAGGGATATTCGGCGATCAGAGAATCGATCTTATCCTGATCAAGGGAGATCAGCTTCACATCCCGGGAGGTCTGGAGATCCAGCACCGCGGTGTTGGGCACGCCGGAAGTGGCGAAGAAGCCGTCGATGGTCCGGTCTTTCACCGCTTCGGCGGATTCCGCAAAGGACAGGTTCTCCATCTTGATATCATCAAAGGACAGGCCATAGGCAGCCATGATCTGCATGGCATTGGTCTCCACGCCGGAGCCCACGTCCCCCACGGAGATGCGTTTGCCCGCCAGGTCAGCTACGCTGCTGATGCCGGAATCCGCAGCCACGATCAGCTGGCAGACTTCAGGATACAGGGAGCAGAGGGTGGACATATTGGTCACAACCGGCTTGCCTTCCCAGGTATTGGTGCCGTGATAAGCGTAATCCATAACGTCGTTCTGGAGGATGGCCAGCTGCACATCCCCGGCGCCGATCAGCTGCACGTTCTCAGCGGAAGCACCGGAGGCATTGACAGTGATATTGATATAATCGGATTCGGCATTGATGATCTGGGCCAGGGCGCCGCCAAAAGCGTAGTATGTACCGGAAGTACCGCCGGTGGCCATAATAAGACGCTGCGTCTCTTTGGGCGTATCCGCAGGTGTCTCCGCGGACGTATCCGCGGGTGTTTCTTCGGCTGGCTGTTCAGCGGGCTGGTCGTTGGCGCAGGCGGTAAAGACAAGCAGCAGAGCCAGTAGGATAACAAGTAACCACAACGATTTCTTCAATATAAGCACCTCCTCTTTTTTTTAATACCCCGGAAGGGATACCTTCCATTATATTACCATATTTATCGTCCCAGCGCAATGCGGATTTACCAACAAACATATCCTAAGCCAGGCTTAAGTTGTCGAAAAAAAATCCAAAAAAAGGGGCAACAGTACCCTGCTGCCCCTTTCCACCCTTTAACCCCTTATATCGCCGGCGCGTTGCGCCCGGCCGATTACAGCGCGCAGACCATAATGTACTCTTCGTCAGTTTCAGCAACAACAGAAAAACCTACCGCCCGGTACATTTTGACGGCATAGTTGTCTTTCTGAACAGCCAATGAAGCCTTTTTATAGCCTTTTTCCCGCAACAGCTCAAGCATATTCAGCATCAGCCGGGTGCCGATGCCTTGGCCCCGGTATGCTTTGTACAACGATATGGCAAACTCCGGCGTATGGCCGTCGATATTGCCAAAGCCTTTGACCGGGCCGGCGAGAATCCTGGTCCAGACAGCCCCGATAATCTTTTCCCCGGCTAAAGCGACTAAGCATAAATCATCTTTGCGGCCAAAATCTTCAATAAACACCTTGATTTCCGGTTTCTCAATTACCTCCCTGGGCAGGGGATTCCGCTCATCCCTTTGAAAAATCGCTTCAAAAAGAAAATCTTGCAAAACAGGGATTTCATCCCGCTGAATCGGCCGTATTTGGTATTCCAATGATGCTTACCTCCTGATTATTTTTTAGCTAACCAGGTAAATTGCCGCACATAACCGCTAACCCCCTGCCTTTTCTTTTTCCAGCTTCTATTGCGGAGCGTCTTCGCCGGCTTCCCTTAAGCGGAAATTGCCAACCAGGTCTTTCAGCGTCTGCGCTTGGCCGGAAAGCTCCTGGCTGGCGGCGGCGCTTTCCTCCGCGGTGGCGGAATTTGCCTGAACCACCGCGGAAACCTGGCCGATGCCGGTTACCAGCTGGGCCACGGCGCTGGATTGCTGATCCGACGCTGCGGCGATCCGCTGGATTCCATCATGCACCGTCCCGGTTTTAGCTGCAACCGCCTGAAGCGAGGCAGCGGTTTGATCAGCCAGAGCCTTGCCGCTCTTGATCGCGGCTAAGGTGCTTTTAATTAACGCGGTGGTGCTAAGGGCCGCCTCCGCGGATTGGCCGGCCAGGGCGCGCACCTCCTCCGCCACCACGGCAAAGCCCTTGCCGGCGCTGCCTGCCCGGGCAGCCTCCACCGCGGCGTTCAAGGCCAGGATATTGGTTTGGAAGGCAATGGCGTCAATGGTTTTGATGATCTTCTGGATTTCATTGGAGGTTGCGGTGATCTCCTCCATGGCCGTCATCAGCTGCTGCATCTGCCGGCTGCTGGCCGCCGCCTCCTGCCGGGTCTCTCCGGAAAGAATACTGGCCTGCCGGGCATGTTCCGCGTTTTCGCTGATTCTGGCGGAAATCTCCGTGACGGTAGCCGTCAATTCTTCCACAGCGTTGGCCTGCTCAGTGGCGCCCTGGCTGAGAACTAGCGCCCCGCCGGAGATCTGGCCGGCGCCTGCCGATACTTGGGAGGCCGCCCCGTTGATATCTGCCAGAGAGCGGCTCAGGGTGGCGTTGATTTGATTTACCGCCGTTAATATCCCCAGGTATTGGCCGATGTATTTCTCTTCGCATGGGCTCTGGACCTGGAAATTGCCGCCGGCCATCTCGCCCAGCAACTGTCCGATATCGCTGATGATGGTTTGCAGATGAAGGGCCATTTCCCGGAAAGCTGCGGCCAGAACACCGATCTCATCCCTGCTTTTCACCGGCACCTCAATATCCAGATTGCCGGAGACGATCCGGGTGGCGGCGGCAACCACAGCCTGCATGGGCTTTAACAGCCTCCGCGTGACAAAGGTCACCACCGCCAGCACCAGCGCCAGGGACGCCATGGAGAGCAGGGCGATGGTTTGGGTCTGGGCTTTGACGTCCTTGGTCATGTCGTCGGTGGCGATCATGGTTTGCGCCCACCAGAGCTTGTCCCCTACCCGGATCGGATAAAAGAACTGGGACATCTGCTGCCCGTCGGCATGCAGGGTGGTGCAGGCAAAAGGTTCGCCCAGGGCCGCGCTGTCGATGATTTTCCGCATCTCCGCCGGGCTGTTCTCGAATTCGGCGAGGCTGAGGCCGGTATGTTCGTCGGACAGGCTGTCATAGATTATGGTAAAATCATCCGTTAAAATACTGGAACTGAGGGTTTCATACGCAGCGGAGGTGACGGTTGTTTTGCGGAAGCCGCCCACATTGATATCCGCCAGCACGACCCCGCGGAATTGATTATGATACAAGATCGGGTAGACGGCCGTGACCATGATCACGCCCGCTTCCTGGCCTTCCTCCTCATAAGGATCGGTATAATGGGGCTTCAGGCTATCCTTGGCGGGCTTGTAGTAGTCCTGTTCGCTGTATTCGCTGTACGGCCCTTCGGATTCGGCGATCCTGGCCCGCGCGTCCGGCCTGTTCACATATAAGGTATAGTCGGGCACTGCTTCATCAAACTGGCCCGGCTCAAAATAGACGCCCAGCCCCACCAGATCCTCATTGCTCAAAACAGCGGACCACATGCTCTTGACCAGGTAGTTTTCCTTTTCGATGCTGAGGTCGGACATTGCCACATCATAGACCATGCTCTTTTGCCCGCCCTGCTCGGCGGAGGCGATCACCGGTTCCCGCTGATCATAAGCTTTCAACACATAATCCATCAGCGCCGCCGCGTGGACGCCCACATTGTCCAGAATTGCCTGGGCCTGCTTGCCATTGGCATAAGCCAAATTGCTCAATTCCGCGTGAATGGCGGCGTCCGCCGCCTTTTCCGACAGGCGGGTGACGACAAGGCTTAGTCCCACAAAAACGACTAACAGGATTCCGCCCAGAATCACCGCGATTTTAGTTGAAATCTTCCGTTGCACCTTTTGCTGCTTCATCGTTATCCTCCGGGGCATAGGGTTTATTGTGCTCTTCATAATTATCGTACATATCGGTAAATACCTGATGACATTTATGGTAAAAAAATATATAATATTGAGATAACAGATATTAAATTGCGCTATCCTTTTCCCATTTTATGACCGGTCAAAAAGCTTATAACTTAATCATTGTCAATAGGAGAGGCGGCCATGGAGCAGAAAGAGGATCAAATCAAAGGGTTTTTGGAAACCTTTTTTCAAGCAACCCAGATTGAAGCGCTGTATTTTGATTGTCAAATGAACCTGGTTTCCTGTCATTTCCGGGAATATGCTGTGGAAAGTTTGCTCCGGCTCAGCATGGGTAGGGTGGAAAGCTTCCTCAGAGATATTTTTGACAATGGGCGCACCGATCCGAAAAACCTCTATACCTATTATCTGGATCAAAACCTGATCTGCAACATCTCTGTTTTATACGATCACGGGCAATGCCGCGGGGCAGCCGTCACCCAGCCGGTTTCATTGAATATACTCAAAAAAGCCGATATTGAAGCCAAGCTGCGCCATGCCCCCCTGCCCCAATCCGGGGAGCACGGCGCTTACATATTAGCCATGCAAAGAGCCCCTGTGGTTTCCCATGACAGGATCAGGTGCATCGGGGAAATCTTAGTCATGCTCTCGCGTTTTGTGTTTGAGGAAGCAGGCTGTCATCAGGTGCTCTGCGGCGGCCAGGCCGACCCTGCCAGATACCGGTTTTTGCAGTCCGGCAAATTGCCAAACCAAGGGCATACCTCCTCCTTTCCCAACAAGCGGCATGGCGGCTATCAGACCTATCGCCAAATCAAGGACGCCATTTCCAGAGGGGATGCGGAAGCCTTACAGGGCGTCTTCAATAACTTTAATTTCGGCAGCGTTCATCTGGATCAGCAAACCTCCAAGGATGCTGTCCGCTCCCTGAAAAACGGCTTTATTGAAGGTTTTGCCATGTGCTGCTTTATCGCGGTGGAAGCCGGAGCTCCCTACGGCAAAACCAGGGATCTTACCGAAGCTTTCATCAAAGAGCTGGAAAACACTGAAAATGTGGCCGATATGTACAGGCTGATGCAATCCGCCCTGCTGGCCTTTACGCGAGCCGTGGCCGTAACCCATATCGCGGGCCATTCCAGGCCGGTACGGCAGGCCGTGGAATATATTGAAACCCATTACCCTGAAAAAATCACGTTGAAGCTTTTGGCGGAGCAGGTCAATCTCAGTGAATTTTACCTTTCCACCTTGGTGAAAAAGGAAACCGGATCAAATATAGCGGATATCATCAACAAGGTGCGGATCGAGGAAAGCAAAGCGATCCTGCGCCAATCAACCGTCAGCATCAGCCGGCTCTCGGCGATGGTGGGCTATTCGTACAGCAACCATTTTTCCCGGGTGTTCAAGCAGCACACCGGCATGACGCCTTCCGAATACGCCAGGATGTCCCGGGCGCCCGCTGATGCGGCGTCTACGTCGAAAGAAATGATGAATATGCTGCTGGATCAGTTGCGCCACTACATGCTGATGTTCCCGGGGGTCTTCGACGTGATCCGGATCGTGGATCCGGTTTCCAGTTTGGCCTGGAAAACAGAGCAAGGTCAAGAGACGGTAGCGGGCCCCTGTTATGCTTTCTGGGGCCGGAATCAATCTTGCGAAAAATGCATTTCTCTCCTGGCGCTGGAGCAGGGCAAACCTTTCGTCAAATTGGATCAAGGGCAAAATAACCGCTTCCTTGTTTTTGCGGTTCCCGCGGCTCTGGGCGGCAAAAAATATCTGATCGAGCTTTTAAAAAGCGTAGCGGATAATTATCTGGACTGCCTGGAGGCCCCTGCTTCCGTAACCGGACCCTGATCCTGCAGCTGCCGGGCCAGGACGGACGCGATCTCCTGAAAGGGCATGGGTTTATAGTAATAATAACCCTGGGCCTCGTCGCAGCGGCGCTGGCTTAAGAAGTGCAGCTGCGGGATGGTTTCCACCCCTTCGGCAATCACTTTCAGGTTCAAACTCTTGGCCAGATTGATGATTACTTTGGTGATGGCCTGATCCTTGGTATTGGTTTCGATGCCGTTGACGAACTGCATATCCATCTTAATGCGGTCAATGGGCAGCGCCTTGAGCCGGCTCAGGGAGGAATACTCGGTGCCGAAATCGTCGATGGAGATGGAGACGCCCAGGGCCTTCAGCTGGTGCAGGATCACGGCCAGGCCGTCCGCATTGCCATTGGCGACGCTCTCGGTAATCTCCAGCTCCAGGTATTGAGGGGGCAGGCCGGATTCTGCCAGAAGATCGCCTACCACCTGGACAAATTTGGGGTTCTTCAGCTGATGCACGGAGATGTTGACGGCCATCCGCAGCCAGGAGCAGCCCAGCTCATGAAGACGCCGGCAGGCGGTGCAAGCCTGCAGCAGCACCCAGGCGCCGATGCTGTGAATCATTCCGGTCTGCTCCGCCAGGGGGATAAAGGTCCCGGGGCCGATGACGCCCCGGCCCGGCAGGTTCCAGCGCAGCAGCGCCTCCAAGCCCACGATCCGCTGGCTCTCCAAATCGATTTGCGGCTGGTAGTGCAGGAACAATTGTCCGTTTTCCTGGGCCTTGCAGAGCAGATGGGTAAGCCTGGCCTTCTCCTCGGTCCTGGCCTTCACCTCCTGGGTGCAGAGCAGATATCTGCCTTTTCCCAAGTTCTTGGCCTCGTACATCGTGATGTCGGCGTTCTTGAGCAGGGTGTCGCCGTCCTGGCCGTCCAGGGGATAGACGGCCACGCCGGCGCTGACCGAAATGAAGAACTCCTGTCCCGCCAGGAGCATCGGCCTTTGGATGGTTTCCATCATCCTGTCCATGATGTCCAGCAGATCTCCCTGATTGGGCAGCGCGTTGAGCAGCAGGACGAATTCGTCCCCACCGAAGCGGGCGACCGTGTCCTGACTCCGCACCACACCGGATAAGGCGCGGGCGATTTCCACCAGCAAGCGGTCGCCCTGATCATGACCCAGCATATCGTTGACTGATTTAAAGCCGTCCAGATCCAGAAAGACCACGCCCAGCAGCCGGCCGGTCTTTCCCGCATGAATGATGGCTTGGTTCAGCCTTTCCCGAAACAGGCGGCGGTTGGGCAGGCCGGTCAGGTGGTCGTGAAGGGCCATGCGGGTCAGCGCCTGCTCGTTGTCGACCTTGGCCACGGCGTCCGAAATGATGCCCGCCGCCAGCCGGATGAAAACAGGAGAATCCAGGTTCCATCTGGACAGGGTTTTGCTGGCGTTAAACCCCAGGAAGCCGATAATCTCCGTTCCCTTGTTAATCGGGGCGGCGACCAGGCTGCGGATGCCCTCGGCAATCAGCCGGTCTTTTATCGGGCCCGCGGCCCGGGGCAGGCGCAGGCTGTCTTTAATCACCACCATGCCGCTGGTCTTCAATCTCCTGAGCAGCTCAGGGCGGATCCTGCCCAGAGCCGCTTCCGATGTGGGCTGCAGGGGCGGCGTGGCTTCCGCCAGCCATTCCACCGCATAAAAGACCTCCTGGCCCTGGGCGTCCAGCATCACGAAATAGGCCTTGTCGCATTGCATCAAGACGCCGCATTGCTTCAGAGTTTGATACAGCTTCTCTTTCAGATTCCCGGCATTAACGGAAACAAAGCTGTGGGAGATCTCGGAGGCAATGGTCTGCATGGCGGTGTAGTTGATGTTTTCCTTGAGCCGCCGGGTATAGATTTGGTTGACATAGGCGGCGGCGAAGGCCACCAAAACAATAACGGCCAGGCGGATCGCGAAATCTAACCCTGAGATAGCCATCTGGGCCATGGGCTGATACGCCCATAAAAACAGCTCTGTCAGCAGCCAGGAGGCGATCAGCGTCACCAAAATGATTTGCCGGTTAAACAGCATGCAGACGATCATCAGCGGAAAAACAAAGGCCCAGGCCGCATAAACCCCCGCGTCGGAAAACCATAAGAGGATCAGGGGCGTAAACAGGGCCAGCCCCAAGGACACCAGCATCTCCTTAAGCTTCTCATCCAAGGCATACCGGTCCAGCAGCAGGAGAAAAACGCCGTCGATCAGCACCACCCCGCCTACTACCGGGGCTGGCAGCGGCTCCGGGATCCGGATGAAAAGCGGATGGGCAAAGAAGACCAGGACGCCGCTGACCAGGATGCCCAGGCCCAGATAGCGATAGACATGGGTCAGCTCCGCCTTGGAGAGGATCCATTCCTCCCGACTCATCGTTTCCGGCTGCAGGAACTGATAACGGCTGATGCAATAGCCCACCGCCAGGATCAGGATATTCATAAAGATGGCGGATACCTGGGGGAAAAGGATGTTCATCAAAGCGGGGATCACGTCGGTGACCGCGCTCAGGACGCAGCTGATGAAAAGCGACCAGGCAATGATCCGGGCCTGTTTCCTTTTGCTTTCCGAGCGGGAACGCTTGCTCCAGCCCAGCAACAGCGCCGTGCCGATGGAGACGTAAACCGCCGCATAGGCGTAATAAAACCAGTCCCAGAAATCCGCGCCATGTCCCTGGGAGCTATTGACCCAGCCGTAGGCGGTCTGTACCAGCAGATCAGGGTTGAGGCCCAGCAGCGGCAGGCCCGAATAGGCAAAGACAGTCACCGCGCCGGGCAGATAGATAAGGGGTAAACACCACCGCTTGCTGAGAAAGCCGCCGTGCCCGGTGAAAGCCAGAACAAAGTGCATAGCGACGCCGGCAAACAGGCCCCAGCCCAGGGGCGCGATACGCCGGCCGACGGCGCTGATCTGTTCGGTCTGGGCTGCGCCGGTAATTGCCAGCCCCAGCGCCCAGACCACCACGGTGCCCACCAGGAGCAGAAACAATTGATGGGTCAGCGGCCGGTAGTTCCCCTGGGTGGCATAAATGCCGCAGGCAACAGCCAGCCCGCCGGTACAGAGCAGCAATATGCTATAGACAATCATAACATTCATATCCGTACCCTATCCTGCTTCATCGGCGTCCCCTCTCCTGGTAAAGCCGATCTTCTTTGTGAAGTATCCCGGAAAATGGCCTCAACAGCCTGGGCCGGCATTGGTTTAAAATAGTAAAAGCCCTGCACCTCGTCGCAGAGCTTGCCGTTCAGAAAAGCCAGCTGCTCTGCGGTCTCTACCCCCTCGGCAATCACCCGCATATTGAGATTTTTGGCCAGGTTGATGATCACCTGGGCAATCGCTTTATCTTTGTCGCTCTTTTCAATGCCTTGGACAAACTGCATATCGATTTTGATCCGGTCGATGGGCAGCAGCTTCAGCCGTTCCAATGAGGAATATTCCGTACCGAAATCATCGATGGAGATGGAGACGCCCAGCGCTTTCAGGCTGGTCAGCAACTCCACCATATCCACGGCGCCGCTATTGGTGACGCTCTCGGTCACCTCCAGCTCCAGATATTCCGGGGCCAGCCCGGTTTGCCCCAGGATATCCGCCACCTGCTGAACAAAGCTCCGGCTCTCCAGCTGCTGCACCGAGATATTCACCGCCATGCGCACCGGGGGAAATCCCTGCTCCTGCCAACGCTTGTTTTGCCTGCAGGCGCTTTCCAGCACCCAGGCGCCGATGGATTGGATGAGCCCGGCCTGTTCGGCCAGGGGGATAAAAATGGCCGGGCCGATCGGGCCATGCTCCGGGAGATTCCAGCGGAGCAGGGCCTCTAAGCCCACGATTTCCCCTGTCTCCAAGCCGATCTGGGGCTGGTAGTGGACAACCAGCTGATCCTTTTCCAAAGCCCGGTAGAGCAGATTGGTAAGCTGTATGTTCCGCTGCTCCCTGTCTTTAAGGGGCTGGGAGCAGAGCACATATTGATTTTTCCCCAGCCCCTTTGCCTCGTACATGGCGATGTCCGCATTTTTCATCAGCGTTTCCGCATCCGGGCCGTCCCTGGGATAGAGGGAAATACCGATGCTGCTGGTCACATAGAATTCCCGTCCCCCCCAAATCACCGGCTTCTGGATGGCCTGGGAGATATCGCGCACGAACCGCGCCACCTCATCCTCAGAAGAAACCCGCTCCAGCAGCAAGACGAACTCGTCGCCGCCAAAGCGGGCTAAGGTGTCCCCTTCCCGAAGCTGGGCGGAAATGGCTTCCGCCACCTCCTGCAGCAGCAGATCGCCGGCTTCATGGCTCATGGTATCATTGATCGTCTTAAAGGAATCCAGGTCAATAAAGGCCACGCCCAGCAGGCTTTGGGTTTTGGCGGCCCTTTCAACGGCCAGGCATAGCCTTTGCTTGAACAGGAGGCGGTTGGGCAGTCCGGTCAGCAGATCATGGTAGGCGGTCCATTCGATCCGGCCGATATCCTCCAGCTTCACCGCTGTGTCGGCCACGGTATTGGCGATCACCGTGAGAAACTGCGGCGGGTTCCGCTCCCAATCCATACCGGGCTGGGTTGTGCCAAAAAGCATTAAGCCCAGGCCCCGCCGGTTTTTCACAATAGGGATCAGTACGGCGCTCCGCATGCCCCATTCCAGCAGCTGCCGGTGAAAATCCAGTAAAGGCTGGGGCAGCCCCCTGGTATCCGTGATGACCAGGGGCCGGGATTCGGGGAAGCATAAGCAGATCTTAGGAAAATAAAGGGCCATTATCGCCTGCCAGGCGCCGCTTTGCTGCCGGCTGCCGCCCGCAACCCATTGGCAGTAACGCCGGATCTGCCGCTTTTCCTGATCCCAGAGCATCAGATAAGCCTGCTCGCATTGGAGCACGGCGCTGCATTGGCCGAGAATATCGACGATCTTTTCATCGCAATTGCTTTCGTCAACTGAAACCAGGCTCTGGGATATTTCCGAGACCAGCGTCTGCGTATAGGCGTATCCGGCATTAATGCGCAGCCTGCGGCGATAGATCCGGTTGACGTACAGGCTGATAAAGGCTGTCAGCACGATCAGCCCCACCCTGACCATGTGATCCGCCGCGTCCAGCGTCACGTTAACGCCGGGGGTGATGCTCCAAACAAGCAGCTGCACCTGAACAGCTGCCAGCAGAATGACGATGAGTAAAATGCGCCTGTTGAACAACAGGCTGATCATCAGCGGCAGGATAAAAAACGGCCAGACCGTGATGCTGGAATAGACGGCGAAACGCAGCGTCACCAAAGGGATCACCAGTGAAAACAAGGCCGCAAACAAAAATTCCTTAAACAGGTCGTCCAGGGCCAGACGGTCCAAAAACAGGGCGGCCACCCCCACCAGCAGCAAAATACCGCTGAACAAGGCGGAGGAAGGCAGGGCTGTCTCCAAATACAACAGGCGCTGGGACAAAATATTCAGCAAGCTGCCGGCGATAAAGCAATAACCCATGACGCGATAAACCCGGGAGCGGTTGATCCGGTCTAAGATCATTTCGTTAGGGGGCGCGCTCTCGGCCTGCATGAACCCGTAGCGTTTGACGGAATAGCTGACGGCGAATAAGGGCAGGACTGAGAAAATCGAGGCGATGCTGGGAATCCTGATTTCCAGCAGCACCAGGCCCACATCGGTTAAGGAGCCGAGAACCGTTCCCGCCAGCATGGACAGAAGCAGCAGTCGTCCTTGTTTCCTTTCGCTTTCATCCGCCGTTTTTCTGCTCCAAGTCCATAGCAGCAGGACGGCGGAGGCGAAAAAGAGGATGTAATAAACATAGTAAAAATTGACCCAGCCACCGGTTGAAACATTTACCCAGCCAAAGCGGGTCTCGAGCATCCGGTCGGAAAGATGCTTAACGGCCGGCCGGACCGTCAGCCCATAAACCGAGAGGAGCCCGGGCAGATAGATCAGCGGATAAATCCACCATTTGCCCAGAAGCCGGCCGCGGCGGGTCAGCAGCAGCACATAATGAAGCAAAAGGGCAAACATCAGCGCGTAGCCGACGGGGGCGATCCGGCTGCCAATGAAGCGGATCGGCGCTTCCGCTCCGGCGGTTTGCAGCGCCAGGCCGAAAGACCAGAGCATAATACAAATCCCCAGGGCAAAAAGGAGCTTGTCCACGATGGATTTGAGATTTCCCTGAATCGTATATAAAAGGCAGGCTGCTGAAGTCCCGGCTGTCGCCGCCAGCAATACGCTGATAAAAACGGCTATCCCCACATCGTTCACCTCCTGTTTCATCAGGCTATATGAATTTTGACCCGCGGCCGTCCGCTTACCCTTGGGAATAATTACAGGCCCGGTTCCCCATGCCGAAACAAGGCATCAAGCTGCTTTATAATGTTATTCGCCAGAATTTGTTCATATTTAATAGCCTATTTTGCTCATAAAGATATGAAATTGTGATTACAGATACCAGATTTCTATAAATTTGCATAATCAGCCGGCGTATGGGTTTAGATTGCCGGATTTGACAGGCTCCTCCGGGTCTGGTATGATCCATGGGGGCTTTCAGGCCCTAAGCATCAACTTGAACATAAAATGGAAGAGGGCGTTTGTGTTGCGTTTGGCAATGGCGTTTGCAGCTGATTTGAAAAAAGAATTTCAGGCCTATGACCGTTTGCGTTTTTCTAAGGATTTGCTGTCGGGGATCACCGTGGCGGCGGTGGCTTTGCCTCTGGCCTTGGCCTTCGGCGTCGGCAGCGGGGCGGATGCGGCCGCCGGCCTGATCACCGCCATTATTGCGGCTTTCCTGATTTCCCTCCTTTCCGGGGCGTCCTTTCAGATTTCCGGCCCCACCGGGGCCATGACGGCCATCCTGATCCCCCTGGTGACCCGCTACGGCCTGGACGCCTTATTTGCCGCCTGCTTTTTGGCAGGCATCGTGCTGGTGCTGGCCGGCCTGCTCCACTTGGGCCGCCTGGTCTATTTTATTCCCCAGCCGGTCATCGCCGGGTTCACCTCCGGCATTGCGGTGATCATCGCCCTGGGCCAGGTGGGCAATCTGCTGGGGGTTCACCTGCCGGGGGAAAACGTCTTGGCCCAGGTGTATCATGGCCTGGCCGGGGGGCTGTCCCCCAACCCCTATGCCCTGGGCGTGGGCCTTTTTGTCATCCTGCTGATCGCCTTCTGGCCAAAGGCCTGGAATAAGCGCTTTCCCGGCTCCCTGGCCGCGGTGATCGCGGCCTCTTTTATTGCGGCCCTCTTTGAGCTGCCCCTGGAAACAGTGGGCGCGATCCCCCGGACATTGATCCATAGCCGGCATTTGACCATGGGGGCGCTGCCCCAGGCCCAGTGGGATATCATTTTCCTGCCCGCCCTGAGCATCGCCCTGCTGGGTATGGTGGAAAGCCTGTTATGCGGCGCCGCGGGCGGGCGGATGAAGGGTGAGCGGATGAACGCGGACCGGGAACTGGTGGCCCAGGGGCTGGGCAATATGCTGTTGCCCTTTTTCGGCGGCGTGCCCGCCACAGCCGCTATCGCCCGCACCAGCGTGGCCATTAAGTCCGGCTGCCAAACCCGCCTGACCGGCGTCATCCACGGCGCGGTGCTGCTCCTGTCCATGTTTTTACTCAGCCCCTTGATGTCCCGCATCCCCCTGGCCGCTTTGGCCGGGGTGTTGATGATGACGGCCTGGCGCATGAATGACTGGGACAGCATCCGCTATTTATTCAGCCGTAAATTCAAGGGCGGCATCACCAAGTTTTTCCTCACCATGCTTACTACCGTGCTGTTTGACCTGACCATTGCCATTGTGGCGGGCGTCCTGTTTTCCATTGCTTTATTCATCGCGAAGACCTCTAATCTTGAGGTGGCTGTCAGCGAAATAGACCGGGAAAAACTGGGCCGCGCTTCTAAGGCCAAGCGGCATATCCAGGTGCTATATATCACCGGCGTGGCCTTTTTCGGCTCCCTGGAGCAGCTGGAATCCGGCCTGGCCAAAGCCGACGGCCAGGTGCTGATCATCTCCATGCGGGGCGTGCCGTTTGTGGATACCTCGGCTGTGGCTTTCCTTTTGGAATATTGCCAAGCCCGAAAGTTAGAGGGCATCTCC
>DAIMZM010000043.1:0-20240 GCA_036733985.1 Bacillota bacterium | reverse complement strand
GGCCAAGGTCATGGATACCCTGGAGACGGTGATGGCTTTTGTCTGCTGTGATACCGCCCCGGCCCCTTTGGCCGCAGGGGACATGCTGACCTTGAATATCGGCCTGGCCGGGCAGGATACCCTGGTTTCCGGCAGCATCAGCACCCTGGGGCAGCTGAGCAACGGCCAGTGGATCTGCCTGGTGGATCTGGGTAAGAATGAAGCCTGCCTTGCCGCCCAGCGGTATCAGCGCGTTGCGGTGGTGGGCAAAACCGTCAGCGGCGTGGGCATACCGGAATCCGCCCTGCTGATTAACGGGGAGGGGCAAACCGGCGTCTACCGCCGGGATGTGAACAGCCTGGAATTCGCCCCTGTGGAAGTGCTGCTCCGCCGGGACGGGCAGGCGATTGTCTCCGGGCTGGCTGCCACGGATCTGGTGGCGGCGAATCCGGATAAAGCCAAGGAAGGGCAAAGATTGTATTAAGCGGTCTGCTGCCCGGGATTCTGATCAATGATTGCGAGGCCTAGAAAATGACGATTGCGGAAAACCTGAGTCTGGTACAAAAGAATATCGGCTTGGCCCGGGAGAGAAGCCCCTATGCCGCCCCCCTGGTGAAGCTGCTGGCGGTTTCCAAAACCCATCCGCCGGAGCTGATCATGGAGGCCCACCGGGCCGGGCAGAACTGCTTTGGCGAAAACCGGGTGCAGGAGCTGACAGCGAAAATCCAGGCGCTGCCGGCCTTAGAATGGCATTTGATCGGCCATTTGCAGACCAATAAAGTGAAATATATCCTGGGAAAAACCGCCCTGATCCATTCCCTGGACCGGCTGGAGCTGGCTGATGAACTGGAAAAACGGGGCGCTGCCCAAAACCTGGTCACGGAAGCCCTGGTGCAGCTGAATATTGCCGAGGAAGACAGCAAAAGCGGCCTCTGTGTGGCGGCGCTGGCGGATTTCCTGGACGCCATGGCGGATTATCCTCATATCCATATCCAGGGCCTAATGACCATTGGCCCGCTGTCCGGTACGGGAACGGAGATCCGCCAGGTTTTCCGGGAGCTGCGCTTGCTGCGGGACCGGGAAAAGGCCGTCAACCGCCCTTTCCTGGAGATGGAGGCGCTGTCCATGGGCATGAGCGGGGATTATGAAATCGCCGTTGAGGAAGGGGCCAGTCTGGTGCGGGTGGGCAGCATTATTTTCGGCAATAGAATATATGAAAAAAAGTAGCAGGAAATAACAAATTCCTAGAGAATAGTAACAGGTAGGAAATTTTGAGCCTATACCGGAGGGGGAGAATTAAGGTGAGCGGATTCTTGGATAAAATGGGCGACTTTTTCTTCAAAAATGAAACAGACCCAGTTGAAGACGCCACAATATTCGAAGAGCCCGGCGAACGGCGGATGCAGGACACTTACGCCCCGAAAAATGCTGAGAAGAAAGCGGCCAAGAAAAGCAATTTAGTCAGCGTACCCTCCCGGGGAAAAACCGCGGACGGTCTGGAGATCGTCCTCTTCAAAGCCACCACTTATGATGATATGCAGGAAATAGCCCGCAATATCAAAGAGCGGAAAATCGCTGTGGTGAATTTTGAGGATATGGACAAGGATGTAGCCCAGCGGATGGTGGATTTCCTCTCCGGCGCCGCCTTTGCCCTGGACGGCGTACCCCGCAAGGTTTCCGGCGGCACTTTCATTTTCAGCAGTTCCCAGGTGGATATGAGCGGCCAGATCATGGATCATGAAAACCCCGGCGTTAAGGCGGAGGATTTCACGGACGACAGCCGCTTTTCTTCCAATCAGTGGCTCCGGTCTTAGCGGCCGCCCTGACCTTAGTTTTGCCCAATCTTTACCAGGAGGATCCCTGCCATTACAGCGTATTCCATTGTCACCACCGTCTTTAATGTTTACTACTTTCTTCTGGTGGCCCGTATCATCCTTTCGTGGATCCGGGTAGGGGAGAACCCGCTTACCCGTTTTGTTTATGAGGTCACAGAACCAGTGTTGGGACTGTTCAGGCGGCTGCTGCCGCCCCGCCCCAGCTTTCCCATTGATTTTTCCCCAATATTGGCCTTCATTGTTTTACAGTTGGTTGAAAATATTATAATTCGCATTATATTGAAATTTTAGCTTTTGCTTACAGGCAAAAGCTTTTTTTTGCGAATTTTTAAATTTCGTATCCAATAGTGAAGGAAATCATATGGCTGCAACGAATAAAAAAAAATCCCGTAAATACGGCGCCCGCCAGAAAATCAATCCGGTTTAAACATGGTCTCTGTTATTCATGTTTTATAAAATATTGAGGAGGAACGAACTGCATGAGCGAAAGACCGTCGCAAGAAAGATTAGCCGCATTCAAGAACAGGAACATCGCTGATATCTCCAGCCTGTCCCGAGAGGAGATCGAGACGATTTTAGACACGGCCGCTTATTATGATGATAAGCTGGCTAAGGGAGAACGCCTGCATGATATGGACGGCAAGATCATGGCTTCCCTGTTCTTTGAACCCTCCACCCGTACCCGCCTGTCTTTCGAATCTGCCATGCACCGTCTGGGCGGCCAGATCATCACCGTCAGCGAGACCCCCGCTATGCAGAGCAGTTCCACCGCTAAGGGTGAAACCATGTTCGATACCATCAGCATGATCAATTATTATGCGGATGTGATCGCCTGCCGCAGCCCTATCAAAGGCGTTCGTTTTGAGATCGAAAGGGCCGCCGCCATCCCTTACATCAACGGCGGCGACGGCTCCGGCGAGCATCCTACCCAGGCCCTGCTGGATCTCTACACCATTCAGAAAGAAAAGGGCGGCATTGACGGCCTTACTTATGCCATCTGCGGGGACTTGAAATATGGCCGGGCGCCCCATTCCCTGCTGGACGCCGTTACGAAATTCAACCCCAAGAAAATCATCCTCTCTTCCCCCCAGGAGCTGCGCACGCCAGGGGAATATATCGATAAGATCAAGGCCCTGGGCGAGGAGGTGGAGGAGTGCTTTGACCTGGACTATGCCTGCCGGAACGCGGACGTGGTCTATATGACCCGGGTGCAGCGGGAGCGTTTCTCCTGCCAGGAAGAGTATGAGCGGAACAAGGACCTCTTCATCCTGACCAATCACCATGTGGGCTTGCTGCGGGAAGGCGCCATCATCATGCATCCGCTGCCCCGCGTGAACGAGATCGCCGTGGAAGTGGACGCTTATCCCGGCGCGACTTATTTCCGCCAGGCCGGCAACGGCGTCGCCGTCCGTATGGCTTTGCTGACCCTGGTCACCGGCAGCGTTCGGTAAGATAGCGCGCCGGGCGCGCTGTCTTTTTTTGCTTACCTGATACTGAAAAGACCCCGCAACATGGCGGGGTCTTTTCTCTATTGGCGATGCCGTTTTTCTCTTCTAAGTCAGAAGCGCCAGCTCAGCCTTGTACAGCGCTTCGTTTTCCTGGTCGAAGGCCACAAAATACACCCGGTGCAGGCTGGGCTGCTTGGTCAGGAATTGCGCCGCCGTGGCGACGGCGATATGGGCGGCCTGATCTTTGGGATAGCCGTAGACGCCGGTGGAAATGGCGGGAAAGGCCACGGTGGCCAGATGATATTCATGGGCCAGGGCCAGGGCGTTATGATAGCACTGAGCCAGAAGCTCCGCTTCCCCTGCCTGGCCGCCCTGCCAGATCGGCCCCACGGTGTGGATGACAAAAGGCGCGGGCAGCTGATAGCCGGCTGTGATCTTGGCTTCACCGATCCGGCAGCCCCCCAGCTCCCGGCATTCCGCCAGCAGCTCCGGCCCGGCGGCGGCATGAATGGCCCCATCCACGCCGCCGCCCCCCAGCAGGGTGGGATTGGCGGCGTTGACAATGGCGTCTACGCCCATCTTTGTGATATCTCCTCGGTAAACAGCGATTTTTGTTTTGATCGTCACCATAAACGCACCTCAGCTCAACGCTTCTCAGCGACAGGATTAGCTTGCGCCGTCAAGTTGAATTATAGCATAGGCTGGGTGAATTTTATATGGGCTAAAGAGAAAAATAGCTGAAAAATATTCCACCGCTTCCCCGCATAGGATGGTTCAGCAGGCAAGACCTGCCAAAAAATCAGGAAAGGCGGCTGGCCGGGCCTACCAGCCTTGTGAACGTCCATGAAAAGACCGGGCCGGGACTTTGACTATTTTTCAGCCCTGCGGCGCTTGGGGCAGCAGGCCGGCGAAGCCGGGGCTGTTTTAAACCGGCTGCTGGCAGCCTATAGCCGGGAAAAGGCCGGGCAGGCCCTGGAAGATATCCATGGCTTGTCCCAAAAAGGGGCCGCGCTCCGCCATGAGCTGATGAAGCGCTTGGCTCATGATTTTCTGCCCCCCTTGGAACGGGAGGATTTGGCCCTGTTGGCCCGGGAAGCCGGGATGGTGCTGGAAGCGCTGGAAGGGGCGGCCCGCTGCCTCTGCCAATATCCCTTTGAGCCTTTACCGCCAGGAGCGGCGGATTTGGGCCCCCTGCTGTTCCTGGCCTGCCGGGAATGGCAGGCCGGCCTGGCCGCCTTAAGCCGCTTTCGGGAAGAGTGCGGCATCCGGAAGCGGGTCAGCGGCATCAGCCGCTTGAAGCGGGACGCGGACAGCCTGCTGCTCCAGGCCGGCCAAAAGCTATACGCCAATAGCCCCCGGCCCCTGGCCCTGGCAGCCGGGAGCGCTCTCCTGGCCAGCCTGGCCCAATGCTTTATCAGCTGCCGGGACGCCCTGGAATACCTGGAAGTGGCGGTGATCAAAAACCGCTAGGCATCTTACGTGAATGACAAAAGCCCCCGCCTAACTGGCGGGGGTTTGATGATAGAATGGGCCTGCGGCCAAAGCTCAAGATAATCCGCGCTGTTGCCGGCGCCGCCGCTATTCAGCTCATGGCAGTAGTATTGGACCTGGCCGTCCGGGTACAGCGCCACTAAGCGGGACAACCGGTCCTGCCAGCGCCTGCAGCTGCGGACCGTTTGCTGTGAGTTCTTATGCCGGCGACAGGCTAAGCGTCCTGCTGCTATGGCTTTGATCCAGCTGATTTGGCTTGTTTATTCCGCTTCCATAAAAGGATAGCCGATCTCATGGGTAGGCTGGAAGCATTCCTTCACCGTGCAGACGCTGGTCCAGCGATAAAGGTTCAGGGCGCTGCCGGCCTTATCATTGGTACCGGAGCCCCGGGCGCCGCCAAAGGGCTGCTGGCCTACCACCGCGCCGGTGGGTTTGTCATTGATATAGAAATTGCCCGCCGAATGCCGGAGTTTATGCTCCATCCGGGCAATGACCTGGCGATCCCGGCCAAAGATGGCGCCGGTCAGGGCATAGGGGGTGGACTTGTCGCAGTAATCCAGGGTCTGCTCCAGCTCATCCTCCTCATAGACGTAGATGGTCAGCACCGGGCCGAACAGCTCCTCGATCATGGCCGGATAGGTTTTCTTTTTCGCCAGGATAATGGTGGGTTTGATGAACCAGCCCTGGCTTTCATCATAACCGCCGCAAAGCAGTTCCGCGTCGGGGGAGGCGGCTGCCTGGTCAATACAGGCCTTCAGCTGGTCATAGGCGTTTTTATCAATCACCGCGCCCAGGAAATGACGGAAATCCCGCACATCGCCGGCAGTGAGCCGGGCTGTTTCCGCCAGGACCAGCGTCCGGACCTCCGGCCAGAGGCTTTTGGGAATGAAGCAGCGGGAGAGGGCGGAGCATTTCTGGCCCTGGTATTCGAAAGCGCCCCGGACCATGGCGCTGACCAGCGCGGGGATTTCCGCGGATTGATGGGCGAAGATGTAGTCCTTGCCCCCGGTTTCCCCAACCAGGCGGGGGTATGAGCGGTAAGCGGTGATGTTCTCGCCCACCTGCTTCCAGATCTTTGCGAAAACCTGGCTGGAACCGGTGAAATGGAAGCCGGCCAGCCGCACATCGCCGACCACATATTTACTGACGTCGGAACCTTTGGCCGGGATGAAGTTGATCACACCGGCGGGCAGGCCCGCTTCCAGCAGTACGCGCATCAGGTAATAGTTGGAAAGCGCCGCGCCGGTGGCCGGCTTCCAGACCACGGTATTGCCCATAATGGCCGGGGCGGTGGCCAGATTGCCGCCGATAGCGGTAAAATTAAAGGGGGAGATGGCCAGCACGAAGCCTTCCAGGGGCCGGTAGACGGAGCGGTTCCAGACATGGGGCTTATCCTCCGGCTGCTGGCGGTAGATCTGATCCGCGTAATAAAGGTTAAAGCGGAGAAAATCAGCGATCTCGCAAGGCGTGTCGATCTCCGCCTGGTAAACCACCTTGCTTTGTCCCAGCATGGTGGCGGCGTTCAGCAGGAAGCGGTATTTGCCCGTGATCAGGCTGGCAGCCCGCTGGAAAATAGCGGCCCGATGCTCCCAGGGCATATTCTCCCAGGCCTCCTTGGCCTGGAGCGCCGCCTCGATGGCGTCCTCCAGCTCTTTTTTTCCAGCCAGGCAGCAATTGGCCAGCACATGCCGGTGATCATGGGGCATGACGATGGGCGTCTGCTGTTCGGTGTAAACCTCCCGGCCATTGATGATCAGGGGCAGGGTAGGGCAGATTTGGCTTTGCCGGGCCAGCTCGGCTTTGATCAATTCCCGTTCCGGCGTACCAGGGCCATAGCTGAGAGGCGGCTCGTTAAGGGGTTTGTGGATGGTGAAATTGCTATTCATCGGAAACCTTCTCTCGAATATTTTTGCGCTTATTATAGCGCTATTCTACGAATTATGTTATACTATACAGAGAAAATTCTATACGGATCCTCTTTAATTTTTTAAAGGCTATGCGGAAAATCGGTTTTCTTAACGATAATTCCTGTTTTTTGTTTTTTGGCTTTATTTTTAGGGACAATTAGCGTACTATACTTATAAAAGAATAATAAAAGTAACAGGTGGTAAAATGAGTAAAATTGATTGCAGGATCTTACATGAATGCCGCTGCCGGCACATTCATAGCCATCCCCAGATGATACTGCCGCTGTCCCAGGCCGTGACCATGTGCATGAACGGCTGCGAATACGTGGTGAACCTGGGCGAGCTGCTTTACATCCCGCCGGATACCGAGCATCAGTGCCTGTGCGACAGCGGCTTGATCGTCATTGATATTCCCAGGGAAATGATTGCCCAGCGGGACCGGCCCCTGCTGGCCAAGCCGCTGCTGCTGACGATCCCGGAGGAGCTTTCGCCCCTGACCAGCCTGATCCATCAGGAGATAACCGCCAATCCCCACAGCGCTTCGGTATGCTATCTCTATTACTACTTATACAGCAAGCTGGTGGAAAAGCGGGGCATGCGTTCCTTGCGCTACATAGAGGAGCATTATGACGATGATTTGAGCGTGGCAGTCCTGGCGGAGCTGGAGCATTATAATGTCACCTATTATAATGATTGGTTCAAGCGCCAAACCGGCTTTTCCCCCTCCGCCTATGTGCGCCAGGTGCGGGTGGATAAGGCGAAGGAATTGCTTTTTTCCACGGATCTGGATATTGTGGATATTGCCGTGCAGGTGGGCTATAACAGCCATTCCGCCTTTACCCGCGCCTTCCATCAAATCACCGGCCTGACGCCTCAGCAGTTCCGTAACAGCGCCGGCGCCTGATTGGCCAGCCTATATTTATGAATGTTTTCCTAAAAAAATTTGCATTCCCCACCATATTATAGTATAATAGCGCACAGGTTGGAATTTTTTTAATAATCCTGTCAACTGTCTTTGCTGTGCTTTAGCTTCTGACTATTCATTGACAGCTTAGGGGGATACAAATCATGAAAAAGTTATGGTCACTGGCTTTAAGCATACTTCTGGCACTATCCTTGACCGCTTGCGGCAGCGCCCCTGTCAATCCGGGCCAGCCTGCCGATAGCGTAAAATCCGCTCAGGCTGAAACCGGCGGCTTCCATATCACCGCCGTGCTGGCCTCTGAACCGGATTCGCTGGATCCGGCCCAAAACGGGACCACCGACGGGGCAACTTATATCCTACATATGTTTGAGGGCTTGATGAAGCAGGGCCAGCCGGAAAAAGACGGCGGCGCCGCCCAAATCGTTTGCGGACAGGCTGAAAGCTACCAGGTCAGCGAGGATGGGCTGACCTATACCTTCAAACTGAGGGATGATATTTTCTGGTCCGACGGCCAGCCGGTGGTGGCTGAGGATTTTGTCTATGCCTGGCAAAGGCTGGTAGATCCGGCCACCGCTTCTTATTATGGTTATTTGCTGGATGTGGTGGAGAACGGGGCGGCCATCTATTATGGCGAGATGGACCGGGAGAAGCTGGGTATTTCCGCGCCGGATCCCCGCACCGTGGTGGTGAAGCTGCACGTGCCTTGCGCCTATTTCCTGGAGATCTGCGCCAACTTTTCCACTGTGCCCCTGCGGCAGGATATCATCACCCGCCAGGGCGACGCCTGGGCTGCTTCTCCCGGCAGTTATGTGGGGAACGGCCCCTATAAAATGAGCGAATGGGAGCATGACAGCTATATCAAATGCGTGCCCAATGACTATTATTACGACGCGGACAATTTAGGCCCGGACAGCATCACCTTCCGCCTGATGGATGACAACAATGCCATTCTGGGCGGCTATAACAGCGGCGAGATCGATTTCATGTGGACGTTTCCCACGGATGAGCTGCCCGGCCTGATCGATAGCGGCAAAGTGACCATCGTGCCCAACCTGGGCTGCAATTTTATCTCCTTCAATACCGCCAAAGCGCCCTTTAATAATGCCAAGGTGCGTCAGGCCCTGTCCCTGGCCATTGACCGGGATTATCTGGTCAATTTCGTTTCCCAGGGGGGCGAGACGCCGGCCGCCGCTTTGGTGCCGCCCAGCATTTTGGATATCCCCGGCTCCGCCAATGATTTCCGCATTGCCGGCGGGGATTATTACAGCGTTTCGCCCGACGATTACCAGGCCAACTGCGATGAAGCCAGAAAGCTGCTGGCCGAGGCGGGTTATCCGGAAGGCCAGGGCTTCCCGGTGATCAAGTATATTTTCAATACCGCCGACCTGAATAAAACCATTGGCGAGGCCGTGGCTTATATGTGGCAAACCGAGCTGGGCGTGAAAACCGAGCTGAGCAATATGGAGTGGAACGTCTATCTGGATACCCGGGACGCGGGGGATTATGACGCGGCTAAAGACGGCTGGTCTTCGGATTACAGCGACGCCATGGCTTTTGTGGAGATGTTCATCACCAACGGCACCAATAATCCCTCCGGTTACAGCGATCCCCAGCTGGATACGGCTGTGGCCGCCGCCAAGGCCGAGTCCAATCTGAGCCGCCGGGTGGAGCTGATGCACCAGGCCGAGGGGATGATCATGGCCCAGGCCGTCGTGGCGCCGCTGTATTACTATACCACCCCCTATATGTTGAACGAACAGGTTGGCGGCCTGTATTATTCGCCTCTGGGCCTCTTCTTCTTCAGCTATTGCCAGCCAAAATAAAGACCGCCAACCCATTGATTTGCTTGCTTACAGGCTGCCCCTAGGGGCAGCCTGTTTTTTCCGCTTACTAGCAGCAAGGTTAGAACCGATGGGGAGCTGGGCGCGGCTCGGGCCGGCTGGGGAAAGCTGGGGCGGCCTGCTGTTCTAAGCGACATTTTTCGCGCATAGTCTGTGGCAGAGGAGAAAGCCATGGACCGCCGTAGCCATCCTTCCCGCGCCAATTTATTGCTGCTGGCCGCATTGACCCTGATCATGCTGACCGCCCTGATGTTCGGCCTAGCTTCTTCTTCAGCCATGACAGGGGAAGCCCGGGAACGTACCAGCGCTTATATTGGCAATTATCTGGAAGTGCTGCCGGCCCTGGAGCCGGATCAGGCAGGCGAATTCCAGCGGGCCCTGGCCGCGGGCGGCGCCCTCTGGCTCTTGCTGGTCTTGGCCGGGCTCAGCCGCTGGGGCGCGCCCCTGGTGGCGGCCGTGCTGTTTGCCAAGGGCTTTACCCTGGGCTATGCGATCAGCTTTCTCCTGGGCTATCAGCAGGGCAAGGGTGCGCTGATCGTCATTTTGGCCCTGACCCCCCATCATTTGCTGCTGCTGCCCCTGCTGCTGGCCATGTCCGCCGACGCTTTAGTGGCCGGCCTCTGGTTCACCCGCCGCCGCCTGGCCCGGCGCAGGCTGGCAACGGCGGACTATGGGGGATGGGCCCGCCGGGCAGGGGTTTATGGCGGGCTGATGATAGCCGCCGCCCTGATCCAGGGCTATGTTAGCCCCTTGATTTTGCATCTGCTGTTTCTGCTGCGCTGAAAAAAGGAGGAGAGCGCCATGATCGTCTTTGGCATAACCGGTTTAAGAAGCAAAAAACGCCTGCTGCTAAAAATATTGCTGGCCTTGCTGCTGGTCCTGGCCCTGCTGCCTTTCCTGTTCCATCATTATATCAACGCCAACGCCGAGAGCGGGACTGCCCCTGTCCAGGCGGAGGAAATTGGCGAGGGAGAGGAAAACGCCGTTACCTATCCCGGGGATCCGGTACGGGTCAGCACGGACTTCGACCACTTCTGGCTGGGCTTACTGGGGGATTCCGATGGGGTGTAGCAGGAAATGGCTGTTGTTTGACGAAAAAGAATAAATCAGAGCTGGGGCGGCTTTGCCGCTAAACATTTGGATTGCGGGTGAGCGGATGGGGGACAAGCGGGACGCTTGGGAAATTGCGATTATCGATTATACAGATTATCTGGCTATGGAAAAATCCCGCTCAGCTGCTACATTGGATAATTATGCAAGGGATCTTCGGGATTTCAGCGCTTTCCTGCGGCAGCGGGGCGTAGGCGAACCTGGGCTGGTTAATGAGCGGCTGATCAGCGCTTATTTGGCCGGGCTTTCCCAGGCGGGCCGGGCCGCTTCTACCATCGCCCGGCGCTTATCCGCTATCCGGGGCTGGTGCAAATACCTGAATATGATGGAAGAACGGGCGATCAGCATCGCCAACCTACAGACTCCCAGGCTGAAAAGCCCTTTCCCCTCCGTATTGACCCTGGCCCAGACGGAAAAGCTGCTGGATTTGCCGGATACCCGGACCCCTGGGGGCAGCCGGGACCGGGCCATGCTGGAATTTCTTTATGGCTGTGGGCTCCGGGTCTCGGAACTCTGCGGTCTGACCCTACACGATATCAACCGGGAACAGGGCTTTGTCCGCTGCTGGGGCAAAGGGGGCAAGGAACGCATCGTGCCCGCCGGTTCCTTCGCCCTGGAGGCCATGGAGGCTTACTTGGCCTTTTCCCGCCCCCTTTTGCTGGCCGGCCAAAATACCCAGGCGCTGTTCGTCAATCAGCGGGGCGGGCCTCTGTCCCGCAGCGGCCTCTGGCGCATTGTGGAAGGCTATGGTAAACGGCTGGGGCTGGATATTCACCCTCATACCCTGCGGCACAGCGCCGCCACCCATATGCTGGACAATGGGGCGGATCTACGGCTGCTCCAGGAATTCCTGGGCCATGAGAGCATTTCTTCCACCCAGGTCTATACGAATTTAAGCAAAAGCGAGCTGAAAAGCGCTTATTTGCGCCATCATCCCCGCTATAAAGCACGGGTGTCACAGCAAGGCGACTAAACAAGAGAAAGCGGCTAAGCGGATGAAAAGATTTATTATCGCGGTTATGGACAGCGTCGGCGTTGGCGCGCTGCCGGATGCGGCTCATTATGACAGCCTGGGCGCCAATACCCTGGGCCATGTGGCTGAAAGCTATCATTTGCACCTGCCTAATCTGGAAAAACTGGGCCTGGGCAATATCCTGCCCCTGGCCAATCTGCCGGCCGCGGCCCAGCCCCTGGCTGCCTGGGGCAAAATGGCTGCCCAAAGCGCGGGTATGGACACCACTACCGGCCATTGGGAAATGGCCGGCCTGATCCTGGACAAGCCCATGCCGACTTTTCCCCAGGGCTTTCCAGAGGACTTCATCGCGGCCTTCCGCCGCCGGGTGGGCCGGGGCGTGCTGGGCAATAAAGTGGCTTCCGGCACCCAGATCATCGATGAATTGGGCCGGGCGCATCTGGAAACCGGTAAGCTGATCGTCTACACCTCGGCGGACAGCGTGTTCCAGATCGCCGCCCATGAAAGCCTGGTGCCCCCGGAACAGCTCTATGACTACTGCCGGATCGCCCGGGAAATGCTCAGTGGGGATTTGGCCGTGGGCCGCGTCATTGCCCGGCCTTTTGTGGATGATTTCCGGGGCGGCTTTATCCGCACGGAAAACCGCCGGGATTTCTCCCTGCTGCCGCCTCCCGGCGGCCTGCTGGCCAGCTGCCGGGCCGCGGGCAGGCCGGTAGTGGCCATCGGCAAGATCCACGATGTGTTCGCCGGCCAGGATATCAGCGTCAGCATGCCTGGCCATAATAACCGGCAAACTGCCGCTTCCCTGGTCAGGGCCTTGAAATCCCCGGTTTCCGGCCTGATCTTTGCTAATTTTGTGGATTTCGATACCCTGTATGGCCATCGCAACGACAGCCAGGGCTATGGCCGGGCCCTGGAAGAATTCGATTTGCTGCTCAGCCAGGTGCTGGACGAACTGCTGGACGAGGATATCCTGGTGATTTGCGCCGACCATGGCAATGATCCCACCCTTGGCGGCACGGACCATAACCGGGAATATGTGCCCCTGCTGGTCTATGGCGAACCGGTGCGGCCGGTGGCTTTGGGTATCCGGGCCACCTTTGCCGATCTGGGCCAAACAGCCGCGGCTTATCTGAACGCGGCCCCGCTGCCGGCAGGGAAAAGCTTCCTGGAGCAGCTACGACAAAACTAGGAGGAGACGACCATGCCTTTTGCTTTAGAAACCCAGCTGGCCCAGGTGGCTGAGGCTGCCCGCTTGATCCGTGAACGCCTGCCCCAGCCCCAGGTGGCGGTGGTGCTGGGCTCGGGCCTGGGCGCTTTTGCCCAGGCTGTTGAACAGCCGGAAACCCTGGATTATCAGGAGATCCCCCATTTCCCAGCGCCCACTGTGGCCGGGCATAGCGGCCGGCTCCTGGCCGGCCTGGTGGGCGGCCGGATGGTCTATGCTTTCAGCGGCCGCTTTCATTATTATGAGGGCCATGAGCCCTGGACCGTGATCCTGCCCATGCGGGTGCTGAAGGCTTTAGCCTGTCCCACGGTGATCCTGACCAATGCCGCCGGCGGCATCAATGAAAGTTTCAGCCCCGGGGATTTGATGCTGATCAGCGACCACATCAATTTCACCGGCTACAATCCCCTCCGGGGTCCCAACGCGGCGGAATGGGGCGACCGCTTCCCGGATATGAGCCGGGCCTATGACCGGGAGCTGGCCGCCTTGGCCAAAAACGTAGCGCAGGATCAGGGTTTTTCCCTGCAAGAGGGGGTTTATTGCGGCCTGGCCGGGCCCAATTTTGAAACCCCGGCGGAGATCCGTATGCTCCGGGCCTGGGGCGCGGACGCGGTGGGCATGTCCACCGTGCCGGAAGTGCTGGCGGCCCGCCAGGCAGGCCTGCGTGTGCTGGGGCTGTCCTGTATCTCCAATCTGGCTGCCGGCGTCACCGGGCAGCCCTTGAGCCATGAAGAGGTTTTCGAGACGGCGAAAAAGGCGGAGGCCCGCTTTTCCACGCTGCTGCAGGGGCTGATCGCCAGGCTATAGGAGGGCGCCATGAACGCGGTGGAATTGATCGCCAAGAAAAGGGACGGCCAGGCCCTGACCCAAGGGGAGATCGCCTATTTCCTCAGCCAGGCTTTACAGGGGGAGATCCCGGACTACCAGGTTTCCGCCCTGCTGATGGCCGGCCGTATCCGGGGCTTTACCCGGCAGGAGACCATTGACCTGACTTTGGCCATGGCCCATTCCGGGGAAATGCTGGATTTGTCCGCCATCCCCGGCGTCAAGGCGGATAAACATTCCACCGGCGGGGTGGGGGATAAGACCTCCCTGCTGGTGATGCCTATCGTCGCCGCCGCCGGTTTGGTGGGGGCCAAGATGTCCGGCCGGGGCCTGGGACATACCGGCGGCACCTTGGATAAGCTGGAAGCTATCCCCGGCTTCCGCACCGCCCTAAGCCCGGCCCAATTCATCAGCCAATTACAGCGCATCGGCTTGGCCATCATCGGCCAAACCGCCGACCTGGCTCCGGCGGATCAGCTGCTTTACAGCCTGAGGGACGTCACCGCCACGGTGGACAGCATTCCTTTGATCGCCGCCAGCATCATGAGCAAGAAGCTGGCCATGGGCGCGGATGTGCTGGTGCTGGATGTGAAATACGGCAGCGGCGCCCTGATCCGGGAGCAAGAAAAAAGCCGGGAACTGGCCCGGCTGATGGTGGAGGTGGCGAAAGGCGCGGGCATCCGGGCTTCCGCCATGCTCAGCGCCATGGCGGAACCCTTGGGTTGGGCGGTAGGCAATGCCCTGGAAATCCGGGAGGTTTGGGAAACCCTGAATAACCGGGGGCCGGCGGACTTGCGCCAGGTGGCCCTGGCCTTAGCCGGCGAGCTGATCTGCCTTTCCGGCTTGCGGCCGGACCGGGAAAGCAGCCTGGCCCTGGCCCAGGAACAGCTGGCTTCCGGCGCGGCCAAAGCTAAATTCCTGGCCATGGTAACCGCCCAGGGTGGTTCCACGGATTGGGAGGCCCTGCCCCAGGCCCGCTACAAAGTGCCTTACCCTGCCGCCAAAGCCGGGTGCATCCTGGATTTCCGCTTAAAGGAGGTGGGCCTGGCCGCCCTGGCTTTAGGCGCGGGCCGGGAAAAGAAGACGGATCAGATCGCCCCCGGAGCGGGCCTGGTCTTCCGGGCCAAGATCGGCCGCCGGGTGGCGGCCGGGGAGGTGCTGGCGGAAATCCATGGCGACGATCCCCAGCGCATCAGCCAGGCTAAGGCGATCCTGGATGATTGCATCCTCATCGGCGAAGGCGAACCCAGGCCGGAACCGCTGATCGCCGAGATCATCAGCGCCTGAGCCTTACCACATCCGGGCCAGCAGCTTGCCCCAGGTGCGGAACATAGAGCCCTTGGCCACGTTTTCCGCTGCCAGCAGATCGGCGCTGACCAGCTCCTGGCCATCCTGATACAGGGTGACTTTGCCGCAAATATCGCCGGCCGTCACCGGCGCGTCCAGCATGTTCAGGATTTCCATGCTTTCGGTGACAGCGGGCTTTTCGCCCTTTCTGACGGTATAGCCCAGATCCTGGCTGAGGATCAGATCCACGGTGTCGGCGGCGCCTTTGCTCACCGTGGCCGCGGCCATGATGTCCCCGGCGCAGTGCAAGGGGGTATATTCATAGCTGTTGAAGCCGTAATTCATCAGCTTCATGCTTTCCTGATAATGGCCGTTCCGCTCCGTGGCCCCCAGCACCACTGAGATCAGGCGCAGGCCGTTCCGCTTGGCCGTGGCTACCAGATTCCGCCCGGCTTCGCTGGTGTAGCCGGTTTTCATGCCGTCGGTGCCCTCGTACCATTTCAGCAGCCGGTTAGTATTCCACAGGGTCAGCAGCTTGGGCTCGGGACGGAACTCATATTCGTAAATGGAGGTGTATTCCAGCAGCTTCGGCACGGATAAAGCATGATAGGCCAAGAGCCCCAGGTCCCTGGCGCTGGTATAGTGTTCCGGATCATGCAAGCCATGGGGATTGACGAAATGGGTATTGGTCATGCCCAGCTCCTGAGCGCGCTGGTTCATCATCTGGATGAAGCTGCTATAGCTGCCGCCCACGAATTCAGCCATGGCATAGGAAGCGTCGTTGCCGCTGCCCACGGCAATGGCGACCAGCATTTCATCCACAGTGCGGGTTTCACCAGGGTAGAGATAGACCTGGGAGCCGCCCATGGCTGCGGCGTCCTCGCTGACGGTGACGATGTCTTCCAGGCTGATGGCGCCGTTTTCCACCGCCTCCAGAATCAGCACCATGGTCATGATTTTAGTCACACTGGCTGGGTAGCGGTGTTCATCCGCATTGGATTCATAGAGGATCTCGCCGGTGCTCCCGTCCATCAGCAGGGCGCTGACGCATTTCAGGCCCAGCTCAGGATAGGCGGGATCCGCGGCGGCTGCCTGGCCGCTATCAGCCAGGGCCGCCCCGGGCATGGCCAGCGCCAGCAGGGCCAAGAACAAAATGATGATAATGAAGGATTTTTTCATGCCGCTTCCTCCCGGAAACCGTTTTTCCAGCAACGGTTGTTGGTACTAGTACATTTTTATTGGAAAAGACGGCGGTTTATGCCTCAGTTCCCGCCTCTTGATCTTTGTTGTTTTTTACGGTAAAATGGTTAAGCTTAGGGGAGCCGGGAGGGGAGCGGTATGACGGATACATTGATCTATGACCCAAAACATTGTCAAGGCTTTGAGCAGGAATGGCGCGCCCATCATAATTGCACGGAACTCTGGGTCTGCCAAGGCATCTTTAATGAAGCGCTGCTGCCGGAATCCATGTATGCTTACCGCGCTTCAGTCAGGATCATGCATCTGGGCGCGAGAATGCTCTGCGCGGCGGATTTTGCCCTGAGCGACCTGCTCCATGCCAAGAGCTTTGAATACCATGCCAAGAGCGGCAAGGATAAACCCGGCCGGGACTGGCTTTATCTGGATCAGGACAGCCTGCTGGTTGGCGAAGCCCTGCAGGTGCTGTATGAAAAGGACGCCCTGGCCTTAAGGCTGCGGGATCCCGCCTTTGGCCTGGATTTACGGCTGGACCGGGCGGAACCGCCCTATTGGTGCGGCGGCGGGGAGGCGCTCAGCCTGGGCGACCGGGGCAAGACCCTGTTCGCCGGCGTGCTGCCCCATATGCCGGCGGTGGGCAGGCTTTACTTTGCCGATTATTCCATGCGGGTGCAGGGCCGTTCCGCTTTTGAGCGGGTTTGGGGACGTTTCTCTCTGCTGCAAGCCGCCCAGAACTGGGAGCGGTTTTACCTCTTCCTTAATAATGGCGACGAAATGGTGATTTGCCAGTATCCTTTTGCCAATACGGGCTGGGCCTGGTGCCTGCCCGAGCATAAGCCGGGCTTTAGCCTGAAAAACTATAAGATGACCGCTGTGGATTTTCTGGAGATCGATGAATGGCGTTTTGCCAGCGGCTGGCGGCTGGAGGCCCCGGAATACCGGAGCGCCGCCTATTATCTGATACCGCTGATTTCCGATCAGTTTTGCCTGCCTGTGAGCCGCCCGGCTTTAGGCGTTTTCGACGCCGACGGCAACCGCCTGGGCTATGCCCTGTCCGAGCTGTATCCGGGGGCGCGGAACGAGCTGAAGCGCCTTCCCGTCAGCCTCTACGAACAGGATTTGGGCCCCGGCTTCAGGCAAGCCGTCACGCTGCCGGCAGTTTTGCCCGTTGGCGAAGGAGAGATAAAGGAGTAAGCGATGCTGTTTTGGCTGATTTTGGTAGGCGCGGTTCTGGTGGATCAGGTGGCCAAGTATTTTGTGGTGACCCGGATCGCCTTGGGCCAGAGCCTGCCCTTTTTAGGGGATTTCCTGCGCCTGACCTATACCCTGAACCAGGGGGCCAGCTTTTCCCTGCTGCAGGGGCAGCGCTGGCTGTTCTTGATCCTGACCCTGGTGGTGATCGGGGTGGTGATCGCCATCCATTATAAATTTGCCAGGGAAGAGCGGTTTTTCGACGCCATGCTGGGCCTGTTCAGCGGCGGCGCCATCGGCAATTTTATCGACAGGCTGACCATCGGCGCGGTGATCGATTTCTTCGATCTGGGCTGGTTCCCCATTTTTAATGTGGCGGACAGCTGTATTGTGGTGTCGGTGATCATCCTCTGCGCCATGATTTTATTCGGCGAGACCGGGAAAAGGCTGGATAGCAAACATGGCTGAACACAATCTCCAAGCGGATAAAGCCGGCAGGCTGGACGCCATCCTGACCGGCCTTTTGCCGGAGCTGACCCGCTCCCGCATCCAGCAACTGATCCGGGAAGGGCTGATCACCGTAGGCGGGCGGCAGGTAAAAACCGGCTACAGCCTGCAGGCTGGGGAAGCCGTCCGCGTGATCATCCCCGAGCAGGTTCCGGCCCGGGCCGAGGCGGAAGACATCCCTTTGGCCGTCGTCTACGAGGATCAGGATATCATCGTGGTCAATAAACCCCAGGGCCTGGTGGTGCATCCGGCAGCCGGGCATCATGAGGGAACCCTGGTCAACGCCCTGCTGCATCACTGCGGGGACTTGGCCGGCATCGGCGGCGTGCTCAGGCCCGGCATCGTCCACCGGATCGACAAGGATACCTCCGGTCTGCTGGTAGCTGCCAAAAACGATCGGGCTTATTTGGGCCTGACCGGCCAATGGCGGCAGCATGCCATCGAGCGGCGTTACCATGCCATCCTCCAGGGCGTGATCAGCGAGGAGCGGGGCAGCATTGACGCGCCCATCGGCCGCCATCCCCGGGACCGGAAAAAAATGGCGGTGGAACCGGAACATGGCCGGCCGGCGGTTACCTATTATCAGGTGCTGGAACGTCTGCCCTTTGCCAATGCCACCTATAGCGAGTTGAAGCTGGAAACCGGCCGCACCCATCAGATCCGGGTGCATATGGCCCATTTGGGCCACCCGGTGGTGGGGGATCAGGTCTACGGCAGCCGGAAGCAGGCCTATGACTTGGCCGGACAAGCCCTCCACGCCAAAGTGCTGGGCTTCCATCACCCGATCAGCGGCGAATGGCTGCTGTTCGACAGCCCCTTGCCCCCTTATTTCCAAGCATTGCTGACGGCAATGAGGCTGCCCCATGACTGAGCGGGAAGCCTTTTTCAGCCGCACGGAATTGCTCCTGGGCGCGGCAGCCCTGGAAAAGCTGCAGGCCAGCCGGGTGGCGGTTTGCGGCTTAGGCGGCGTGGGCTCTTATGTGGCGGAGGCTCTGGCCCGCAGCGGTATCGGCGGCCTGATGCTGGCGGATTTCGACCAAGTGGCCCCCTCCAACCTGAACCGGCAGCTTTGCGCCTTGCGGAGCACCATGGGCCGCTTGAAGGCGGAGGTCGTAGCCGAACGCTGCCTGGACATCAATGCGGATTGCCAAATCAGCATTGATACCGGTTTTATCGACGCCGGCTTCAGCGGTTGGCCGTTCAGGCCGGACTATATCGCCGACGCCATCGATTATCTCCCGGGCAAGGTGGCCCTGGTCAAATATGCCTTTGCCGCGGCTATCCCCATCCTCTGCGCCACCGGCGCCGGCCGGCGGCTAGACTTGACCCGTCTGGCCATCGCTGATATCAGCAAGAGCCATACCTGCCCCCTGGCCCGGCGTTTACGGAAGGCATTGAAAGAGCAGGGCATTGATCAAGGGGTGAAAGTGGCTTTCAGCGCTGAGCAGCCTGCTCCTGCTGTACCGGGGGAAGGGGAGGGCCGGGCGCCCATTGGCAGCGCCGTGTTCGTGCCCGCTGCCATGGGCTTGCTGATGGCGGCGGAGATCGTGAGGGAGATCAGCCATGGATGATTTATTCGCTTTTGCCAGCGCGGAGAAAAAGGCCCAGGCAGCCCCCTTGGCCGCCCGGATGCGCCCCCGGGATCTGGATGAATTCGCCGGCCAGCAGGAGATCGTGGGCCCGGGACGGCTGCTGCGCCGGGCCATTGAGGCGGATCAGCTGACCTCTTTGATTTTTTACGGCCCCCCGGGCTGCGGCAAGACCACCCTGGCGGAGATCATTTCCCAGCGCACCGGGGCCAATTTCCGCACGGTTTCCGCTGTCAGCTCCGGCATCAATGAGATCCGGGAAGTGCTGAAATTCGCCGCCGAGGAATTCAAGCTCTACGGCCGCCGCACCGTGCTGTTCATCGACGAGATACACCGCTTCAATAAAGCCCAGCAGGACGCGCTGCTGCCCGCGGTAGAGGACGGCACGGTGATCCTGATCGGCGCCACCACGGAGAACCCTTTTTTTGAGGTGAACGGCGCTTTGCTCTCCCGCTCCCGGATCTTCCGGCTGAATGCCTTGAGCGCCGAGGAGGTTTACGGCCTGCTGAAAAAGGCCGCGGCAGACAGCCGGGGCATGGCTCCCTGGCGTCCCCATATCGACGAGGAGGCCTACCGCCATTGGGCCGATATCAGCGGCGGCGACGCCCGCACCGCTTACAATGCCCTGGAGCTGGCGGTATTAACCACAGAGCCGGGGCCGGACGGCCAGCGCCACATTGACCTGGCCATTGCTGAAGAGAGCATCCAGAAGCGGAATGTCAGCTATGATAAAAAAGGCGACTGGCATTATGATGTGATCTCCGCCTTCATCAAAAGCATGCGGGGTTCAGATCCGGACGCTGCCCTGCATTGGCTGGCCCGGATGACGGAGGCTGGGGAAGCGCCGGAATTCATTGCCCGCCGCATTATGATCTGCGCCGCCGAGGATGTGGGCCTGGCCGACCCC
>DAIMZM010000042.1:0-20354 GCA_036733985.1 Bacillota bacterium | reverse complement strand
CTTCCCAAGCCGGTTACGTGGGTTCGATTCCCATCACCCGCTCCATGGCTGCGCGACAGGGGCTCTGCCTCGCAGCCATGGATCAAGCACTGGTATACAATAAGGACCATAACCGGCAGTAAGCCTGTGTCCGTTAAAAAAGACGGTTGCCCGGCCAATTATCCCGGGCAACGGGGCGAGGGCGGCGCGGGATCTGCCCGAATGGGGGAATAGAGTGCATAATCAACGGCATGTTACCGAACCTACATATATACAAAAAAATTGCCGGCAGCGGCAAAAAGAAACAAACCACGCCCATAAGAGGGTTCAGCGTATTGTCTCTTCAGTAGTGGTTTTGCTCTGTGTGGCTTTCCTGGTCATGGGCGGCGTCAGTTTGGTCTCCGCCAATACCAACGCTTATGTGCTGACGGTGGATGGGGAAGAAATCGCCACCCTGGTCAGCGAGGGCGAAGCCGAATCCGCTGTCGAGGCTTGTCTGGCCAGCCAATCCGCTGCCCAAACCGGTTATGCCTGCGACGTGACCTACAGCAATGACGTGGATGTGAAAAGGGTTTCGGCAGTGGGCGCGGTGTATTCCAGCGTCAGCGAGGCGGCGGACGCCTTAGCGGGCAAGCTGGACCTGGTGGCAAAAGCCACGGCGCTGCTGATCGATAACCGCGACACCATTTTTGTGGCCAATGAAAATGCGGCCCTGGAAGCGGTGAAGCTGGCTAAAGACCATTACGGTAATGCCAAGGAAGATCCGGATGTTTTAAAAGTCTATACCTCGGAAAAGATCTCCATTATCCAGGCCAATGTGGCCCAGGATAGCGTTTTGACCCCGGCTGAGGCAGCCAATATGCTGATTTACGGCCAGCCGGAGCCCACCGAAAACCCCCAGCCCCTGATCACCGTTAATGTGGAGCGGGAGAAAAAAGAGCAAACCACCCTGCCTTATCAAACCGTGCGGGTGGAGAACAGCGAGGTCGACCGGGGCACGGAAAATGTGGTCACCGCCGGCGTTGACGGCATCCAGGAAGTGACCATGCTGGTCACCGAGGTCAACGGCGTGACCGCCTCCGCCCAGAAGGTGGATGCGGTGGTGCTGCAAAACGCTGTGGACGAAGTGGTTGAATACGGCTCCAAGATCATCATCAGCTCCAGAGGCCAGAACGGCGCCGGCGAATTCGGCTGGCCCTTGGCCGAGGGCACCGGCACCATCAGTTCCCGTTTCGGCCCCCGTTCCCTGGGCTGGCATAGCGGCTTGGATATTGCCGACGATGTGGGGACGATGATTTACGCTTCCGAATCCGGCACCGTGGTGTTTGCCGATACCATGAGCGGCTACGGGCTGATGATCGAAATCGATCATGGCAACGGCCGTACCACCCGCTACGGGCATTGCGACGAAATACTGGTGAGCGTGGGCGACTATGTGGAGCGGGGCTTGTCCATCGGCACCATTGGCATGACCGGCCGTACCACCGGTCCCCATGTCCACTTCGAGATCCGCCTGGACGGTACGGCGGTGGACCCGATGATTTATCTGGAATAGCGGAAAATTATCCTGCATAAGCCGGCCCGGGGCAATCAGCCCCGGGCTTTTTTAGCTGTTTCCCGGGAAGCGGCCCATATTTCACCCCGGCCAGGCACCAGTAACCGCCGGACGCATACATTGTAGCGATGACCGCTGCGACCACCGGCCTAAGCATGGCGAAGGCCTGATTGCCTATGGTTTCCAGGCTGCAGAATAACAACAAGGAGGCTTAAGTTTGCCATGAATTTACCCCCTGATGATGCCCAGCGGCAATATCCGGAAAACCCGGCGGACCATGATCAGTGCCGCGGCAATGAGCAAAAAACCCAGGACGAGGTGGACGCCATCGACCAGGCCCGCTTACCCAAAGGCTGCACCATGCGGGATGTGCTGAAAGAATCCATCGGCTATTATATTATTTGCCAGCATTTGATCGGTTCTTCCAGCATCGTCTACCGGGAGGGCTTGCTGACCCGGGTGGAATCCAATTGCTACACCCTCTATGATGAAGATAACCGCACTTATATCACCTGCGACTATTTCTCCCTGAAAATGTTTCAGCGTTACCCCAGGAATGAGCGTCCCCCGGTGAAAATCAGCCAGATCATCCAGGATCTGGAACTGGCCCGGCTGAAAAACAGCAGCAACCCCGCTGGCAAACGCTGACAGCGGCCCGTTTCTTCCCAGATCCGGCAGCGCCGCGAAGTTAAAAAGCAAGGGACTTTTGTCCCTTGCTTTTTTTGTAAAAATAATGGTTCCGGCAAAACCCTATTTAAAGAGGCCGGTGGACATATACCGTTCGCCCCCGTCCGGCAGCAGGGCCACGATATTTTGCCCTTGATTTTCCTCTGCCATCGCCAGGGCTAAGGCGGCGGAAAGGGCCGCGCCGGAGCTGATACCCACGGAAAGGCCTTCCGCCTTACTGAAAGCTCGGGCGGTCTTAATGGCGTCCGCCGTGGCCACCTGGCGGATCTCATCGATTACCGCGGCGTCTAGTAAGGCCGGCACAAAGTTGGCGCCAATGCCCTGTATGCCATGGCTTCCGGCCCGGCCGGTACTGAGCAGGGGGGATTCAGCCGGCTCCACCGCCACGATACGGACAGCCGGGTTCAGTTCTTTCAGCCTGGTGCCCACGCCGGTAATGGTACCGCCGGAGCCGATCCCGGCCACAAAAATATCCACCCGGCCGTCCAGTGCTTCCCAGATTTCCGGAGCGGTGCCGTAATAGTGGGCGGCGGCATTGGCGGGATTGGCAAATTGATTGGGGATAAAGCTGTTGCCATAGCCGGCCGCGATCAGCAGGGCCTGATCCACCGCGCCCTGCATGCCCAGAGCGGATTCTGTCAGCACCAGCTCCGCGCCCAGATGCTGCAGCAGCTTCCGCCTTTCCAGGCTCATGGATTCCGGCATGGTCAGGATCAGCCGATAGCCCCTCTGGGCGCAGACCACAGCCAGGCCGATGCCGGTATTGCCGCTGGTGGGTTCCACGATCACCGCGCCGCTGCTGATCAAGCCCCGCTCCTCAGCATCGTCCAGCATATAGAGGGCGGCCCGGTCCTTAACGCTGCCGCCGGGATTAAAGCATTCGCATTTGGCGTAGAGCTGCGCCAGCGGCGCTTCAGCCTTGGCAAAGCGGTCCAGCTTCAGCAAGGGCGTATTGCCAATATGCGCTAAGAGGTCGTATTTCATATTTTTTCCCTCCTTTTTTTAAAATAAACCGGGAACGCTGTATTAAAATGTCGATCATGATAAAGATATTTGACAAGTTCCACATTTATCCTTTATACTAAAATATATACCGCTGCCAGGGCTGCCTGGCGCGGAGACTATACATACGGATCCCCCCGGCCTTTATCATCCCCGGCCTTCGCCGCTTTGCCAGGGTCGGTGTCATCAAGACGCGCAAGCCTGAGATCCTCGGGGGCTTGCCCAGCTATAATACCCCAAGCACAGATCCAGGGCTTTGCCGTACCGATGCTATGCTTTTCTATTCCATAGGGAAGGGGAAGGCCGCCTTTGAACGACTTCGAACGCTATAGCAGGTTTGCTTTGGAAAAGACCGCCTTGGATAATGGCGCAGCCACGCATATTGTTCCGGCCTTGCGCTATACAGATCCGGCGGCGGCCCAGCGCCGGTCAGGTGGCAACCAGTCGACGCCCAGCCGGCAGAGCCCGGGGGTGCGGGTGCTCATGCTCCTGCTGCTCCTGCTCTCCCTGCCGATTTCGCTGCCCTTGGCCCTGCTGACCTTGGTGCTGTGGCTGCTGGCAATCATCGTCTTATCCCTGCTGGGCTTGGGTCTGCTGGCCCTGGTGCTGGGGGGCGCCGGCGGGCTGCTCTTTACCGGCGTCTGGCTGATGCTGATGGCCCCCGGCGCCATTTCCACCGGGCCCCTGCTGCCCTTACTGGGTTTGGGCATGGGCCTGATCTTCTCCGGCCTGGGCTTGCTGGCCCTGCTTTTGGCCGTGTTCTGCTGCGTCTGGCTGCTGCCGCCCTGGTGCCGGATGATCCGGGGCCTGGCGCTGCTGCCCTTTCGGAAAAGAGGTGGCTGCCGGTGAAGAGGTTTTTCCGCAATACCCTGCTGATCGCCGCTATCTTTTTGCTGGTGGGCCTAGGGCTCACCTTCTATGCGGGCTTAAGCGGCCTGCTGCCGTCGGAGCTGACTTTTCCCAGCGGCATCAAGGGCGGGGCGCTTTGGCAATCCCTGCAGGGGCAGGCGGCCGGAGATCAGCTGCCGGATCTTCCCACGGAGGGGCCGGATGCGGTGACCAGCCTGAAGCTGGATATCGGCTTGGCAAAAGTCACCATCCGGGAAGGGGAACGTTTTGCCTTGATTTATGAGGGCAAGGAGCGCCATCTGCAAGTGGAGCAGGAAGAGGGCCTGCTCAGTATTGGGCTGAAGGGCGGCTGGCAGCTGGCGGACTGGCGGGAGCCGGGCAAATACCGGGAAAACCTGCGGCTGACCCTGGTGGTGCCGGCGGATTATTGTTTCCAGACCGTGGCTATCTGCCAGGACAGCGGCATTCTTAACATACAGGGGCTGGAAGCCCAGGGCAGCGTGACCATTGCCATGGGCGCAGGCTATCTGAGCATGGACGATCTGGTCACTGCCGGCGCGGATCTCAGCCTGGATACCGGCTGGGTGAAGCTGGATAATTATTCCGGCCGGCAGGGCAATGTATCCTGCGGCTGGGGCAGCGTGACCCTGGCCTGCGCCGACAGCAGCGCGGCGCTCCAGGGACAGGTCCAGGTGGATCTGGGGGATGTGACCATTGACGGCCGGCGGCAAAGCGGTTTTGTGGACGCCGGTTTTGGCTATCCCCGGGCTGAGCGGGAGCTGGACATCCAATGCAATGTGGGCGCCGTCAACATTTGCACGGCGTATTAGGGAAAAGCCGGGCTGCCGTATCCTCGGGCAGGCGGCCATGATGGATGACGAAGGACGCCTCTCCAGCCGGAGGGGCTCTTTTTGTATCCGCTGGCAGGCTGTTCAGCGGCAAGGTTTGCCGGGCGGCAACGGCGGCCGGCCCAGTTTGTGGAGGGCTTGGCGGCATATTGGGGTAGGGGTCAAGCATAAAGATAGAGGGAAGGGACAAGGCAGGCTGGAGGAGGCGGGCATGGCTTTGACACTTGACGATCTTTGCCCAGGGGAAAGCGGGGTCATCATCGGCCTGGACGCCCTGGGCGCGCTTTGGGAAAAGCGGCTGCTGGATCTGGGCCTGATGGTGGGGGAAACCGTGACTCTGCTGCGCCGGGCCCCTCTGGGCGATCCGCTGCTGCTCTGGGTGAAAGGCTATCAGCTGGCCCTGCGCCGGGATACGGCCCGGAGCATCTTGATAAAAAGAAAGGAAAAGCCTGGGCATGACTGTGGCGCTGGCCCTGATCGGCAATCCCAATAGCGGCAAGACTTCCCTGTTCAACGCGCTGACCGGCGATAACCGCACCGTGGGCAATTGGGCCGGGGTCACGGTGCGCCTGGAACAGGGCAGCTTTATTTATGAAAACCAGGCCATGGAATTGATTGATTTGCCGGGGATTTATTCCCTGGCCACCCCGGCTCCGGAACAAAAAGCCGTAGCCGGGTATTTGCAAAACCATCAGCCGGATGTGCTGATCAACGTGGTGGACAGCACCAATCTGGCCCGGAACCTCTACCTTACCAGCCAGCTGGCGGAAGCGGGGCTGCCCCTGGTGGTGGCCTTGAATATGGAAGATGAGCTGAAACGGCAGGGGCTGGCCCTGGACGCCAAGGCTTTAAGCCGGCTGCTGGGCCTGCCCTGCGTGAAGATCAGCGCCGCCCGGGGCAGCGGCCTCCAGCTGCTGCTGAAAACCGCCCTGCAGGTGGCGAAACAGCCCTACCTGGGCCAAGGAGCCGGCCTGGCCCCCTTGTATAGCCCGGAACTCAGGCAGTTCGTGAGCCTGCCCCCGACGGGGCAGGCGGCCTTGGGCGGCAATGATTGGCAGCGGCGGCTCAGCGCTGAGCGCTACCGGGCTATCGGCCAGATCATCCCCCAGGTGCTGAAGAAAGCGCCCTATGCCCGGGCGGCCGCTTGGGGCCAGCGGCTGGACAAGGTGCTTTGCCACCGGGTCTTGGCTTTCCCCATCTTCCTCCTGATGATGCTGCTGGTCTTCTATCTCAGCTTCGGCCCCCTGGGCAGCGGGGCCCTGAGCCTTTCCGCCCAGCTGCTGCAAAGGCTGCTGCCGGAAGCCCTGGCCGCCGGGCTGAGCCGGGCCGGGGCTGGGCCGCTGCTCAGCGGCTTGCTGGTGGATGGGCTGATCCGGGGCGCCGGCGCGGTGCTGGTCTTCCTGCCCCAGCTGATGCTGCTGTTCCTCTTCCTGGCCCTGTTGGAAGCCAGCGGCTACCTGGCCCGGGCCGCTTTCATCACTGATAAAGCGCTTTCCCGCTTAGGCTTATCCGGCATGAGCTTTATTCCGCTGATGCTGGGCTTTGGCTGCACCGTACCGGCTATGCTCTCCTGCCGCCTGCTGGAAAACCGGGGCCAGCAGCGGCTGACCATGCTGATTTTGCCCTTCATGAGCTGCTCGGCCCGGCTGCCGGTCTACGCCATGATCGCCGGGGCTTTCTTCCCGGACCGAAAATGGCTGGTGATCAGCAGCCTCTACCTCCTGGGCATCCTGGCCGCTATCCTGACCGCCCTGCTGTTCCGGCCTTTCCTGCTCCGGCAGGAGCAGGCTTTCTTCGCCTTGGAGCTGCCCCCCTACCGGAAGCCGGCCTGGCAGGCCCTGTGGCGTTCGGTATGGCGGCGGAGCTGGGATTTCATTACCCATGCCGGCAGCGTGCTGCTTTTGGCCTCCCTGATAGTGTGGCTGCTGTCGAATTTCGGCCCGGACCTGCGTCCGGTTGCCGGCCAGCAGGACAGCCTCCTCTTTACCCTGGGGCAATGGCTGACGCCGCTGTTCGCGCCCCTGGGCTTTGGCCGCTGGCAGCTTTCCGTGGCCTTGCTCAGCGGCTTTTTCTCCAAGGAAGCGGTGGTCTCCACCCTCTCCGTGCTCTACAGCGCCCTGACCGACCTGGCCTTGCCCACGCTGATCTCCCCGGCCGGGGCAGGGGCCTTCCTGGTCTTTGTGCTGTTGTATACGCCCTGCCTGGCCACGGTAGCCACTGCCCGGCGGGAAAGCGGATCCTGGCGCTTCACTTTGCTGCTGATGGCCTATCAATTCGCCGCGGCCTGGGTGATAAGTTTTTTCACCTTCCGCCTGCTGACGGCAATTATCTGAAAAGGAGGTGATAATAGTGGCTATACTTGACATAATAAGCAAAAATCACTATACTTTATTAGTTAGACAGCAAAAATGGAGATGGAAGCGGAGGCAGCAGCATGAGCAGCAAACCAACATTCTATATCACCACGCCCATTTATTATCCCAGCGATAATTTGCATATCGGCCACGCCTATACCACCGTGGCCGCGGATACCATGACCCGCTATAAGAAGATGCGGGGCTATGAGGCCTATTTCCTTACCGGCTCCGATGAGCATGGGCAAAAGATCCAGCGCCGGGCCGCCGACGCCGGCATGAGCCCCCAGGCTTTCGTGGATGGGATCATTGAGAATTTCAAAACCCTCTGGCAGGTGCTGGAAGTGGAGAACGACGACTTCATCCGCACCACCGACCCGGCCCATATGCGCTATTGCCAGGAGCTGTTCCAGCAGATCTATGACCAGGGGGATATTTATAAATCCGAATACGAGGGTTGGTACTGCACCAGCTGCGAGACTTTTTTTACCGAGCTGCAAGTGGGGGAGGCGCATGCCTGCCCGGATTGCGGCAAGCCTGCCGAGCGGATGAAAGAGGAAAGCTATTTCTTCAAAATGAGCAAGTACGCGGACCGCTGGCTGAAATTTATTGAGGAAAACCCGGATTTCATCCAGCCGGACAGCCGCCGCCACGAAATGGTCAATTTTGTTAAGCAGGGGTTGGAGGATCTCTGTGTTTCCCGCACCACCTTTAATTGGGGCATTCCCGTGCCCTTTGACCAAAGGCATGTGATCTATGTCTGGTTCGACGCCCTGATCAACTATATCTCCGCCTTGAAAAAAGAGGGGGAGGATCTTTACGAGAAATTCTGGCCCGCCGACGTGCATCTGGTGGGCAAGGATATCATCCGCTTCCATACCATCATCTGGCCCATCATGCTGATGGCCGCCAACCTCCCCCTGCCTAAAACCGTGCTGGGCCATGGCTGGGTGCTGCTGGGCGAGGGCAAGATGAGCAAAAGCCGGGGCAATGTGGTGGATCCCATCCTGCTTTGCGGGCGCTACGGGGCCGACGCCATCCGCTATTTCCTGATGCGGGAAATGCCTTTTGGCCAGGACTGCAGTTACAGCGAGGGGGCCCTGGCCCTCCGCATCAACAATGATCTGGCCAATGATTACGGCAATCTGCTGTCCCGGGCCACAGGCATGATCGAAAAATTCCAGGCCGGCGTGGTGAAAGCCCCGGCTGCGGCCACGGAATTTGACGGCGAGCTGATCGAGCTGGCCAAAGACACGCCGGAACGCTATGCCAGGCTGATGGATCAGATGGAATGGGCCAATGCCCTGGCTGAGCTGTGGAAGCTGGTGGGCAAGGCTAATAAGTATATTGACGACGCGGCCCCCTGGGCCCTGAACAAGGCTGGGGACAGCGCTAAGCTGGCTACGGTGCTCTACAATATGGCGGAGGTGATCCGCCTGGTCACGATTATGGCAGCTCCGGTGATGCCGGGCCTGCCGGAGCGGGTCTGGGAACAATTGGGCATCAGCGCCCAGCCCGGCCTGACGGACTGGGACAGCCTGGAATGGGGACGTTTTCCCGCCGGCATCCTGATCCGCCGGGGCCAGCCCCTGTTCCCCCGGATCGATCTGGCCGCTATTGCCCAGGCAGCGGCGGAGGATGGGGCAATGGCAGAAACAGCGGCAGAGCCGGAGCCTGAGCCGGAAGATATGATGGAGCCTTTGGCGGCCCCTTGCGTCTATGACGATTTTGCCAAAATCGACCTCCGGGTGGTGAAGGTGCTGACCTGCGAAAAGGTGCCCAAGGCGGATAAGCTGCTTTGCTTCAGTCTGGAAATGGGCCGGGAGGTGCGCACCGTGCTTTCCGGCATTGCCCAGTGGTATCAGGCCGAGGAATTGGTAGGCAAAAAGCTGGTGCTGGTAGCCAATCTGGCCCCCCGTACCATCCGGGGCGTCGAATCCCATGGCATGCTGCTGTCCGCCCAGTATGGCGATGCCCTGAAAGTGGTGGAAGCGCCGGATTTGCCCACCGGCAGCAAATTGAGCTGATGTTATACGATACCCATGCCCATCTGGATGACAAACGCCTGTTCAGCGATATCGGCGGGGTGCTGGAGCGGGCCAAGGCAGCCGGGGTGGGGCTGATCAACACCGTGGGCTGCGACTGGAAATCCTCCCTGCTTTCGGTGCATATCGCGGAGAAATATCCCGAGCTGGTCCGGGCTGTGGTGGGCGTCCACCCCAGCGAGCTGGACAATTTTAGCGACGCTTTGCTGGAACGGCTGCTGGATTTGGCCAAAAGCCCCCTGGTGGTGGCCTGGGGCGAGATCGGCCTGGATTATCATTATCCCGATACGGTGAAAGCAGCGCAGCAGCAGGCCTTCCGGGCCCAGATCGCGGTGGCCAAGGAAGCGGGGCTGCCCATCGTCATCCATGGCCGGGACGCCCATCAGGATTTGCTGCGGATCATCAAAGCTGAAAAGGCCGGGATCAACGGCGGGGTCATGCATTGCTTCAGCGGCAGCTGGGAAATGGCCAGGGAATGCCTGAGCCAGGGCTTTTATATCTCCTTTGCCGGGCCCTTGACCTTTGCCAACGCCAAAACCCCGGTGGAGGTGGCGGCCCGGGCGCCCCTGGACCGGCTGCTGGTGGAAACGGATTGCCCCTATCTTTCCCCCCATCCTTTCCGGGGCAAGCCGAACGAGCCGGCCCGGGTGGCTTATACCGCCGCCAGGCTGGCGGAGATCCGGGGCCTGGACGAGGCTGAGCTGGCAGAGCTGACCACGGCCAATGGCAAGGCCCTGTTCCGGGAAAGACATTAACAAGTTTTTAGCGGAGTTTGCTTATGTTTAAGAGCAAAGGCCAAATTAATAAACAGGGCTTAGGCCCCTTAGCCGAAGCCCAGCTCCAGGAGCAGGACAGCAAGCCTGGTTTTTCCACGCCCCCGCCGCCCCGGAAGCAAAAGCGGCCCAGGCAGCGGAAAACCTTCCACACCATCTGGCTTTATGTGGCCCTGGCCCTGATGGCCGCTGGCGTGGGCTATGGCCTGTGGAGCGGCGCCTGGGTGGCGGGGAATGTGGCTGTGGATGAGCTGACTTCCGTGAATGTGCTGCTGAATATCAACAGCCAGCCGGAAATCATCAGCACCAATTGCGCCACTGTGGAAGAATTCCTGAACGAGCAGCGCATCCGCTTGGAGGCTGCCGATTATATCGGTCAGGACCTTTCCCAGCCCCTGACAGACGGCATGACCATCTGGCTCAGACTGTCCATCCCCATCTCCATTGTGGCGGACGGCCAGACGTATTTGGTGGAGAGCCAGCCGATTACGGTCAAAGAAGCCCTGGAAAAGGCCGGCGTGACCCTGACCCCCAAGGACGAGGTCAATCTGCCCCTGCTGAAATATATCTACGAGGCTACGGAGATCAAGGTCAGCCGCGTCCGCACCGAGGTGGTGACGGAGAACGAGAGTATCCCTCCCGGTCTGGTCAGCCAGGAATTCACCTATCTGACCCCCGGCAGCAACGAAGTGATCTCCCCCGGCAAGGAAGGGGTCAGGCGCAGCACCTACGAGGTGATTTACCGGGACGATGAGGAAATCAGCCGCAAGCTGCTGACCACCCTGGTGGTCAGCGAGCCGGTGGATGAGATCTTGGGTTACGGGCCGGCGGTTTCCGCTTTCACGGCTGTCATGAGCGGGGACGGCGGCCTGACGGAACTGATGACCGCCACCACGGAAAGCGGCGCTTCCTTTTACTATACCCAGCAGTTCACCGTGGAAACCACCGCCTATACCTGGACGGGCAACCGCACCTTTACCGGCACTGTGCCCAAGGTAGGCACAGTGGCTGTGGATCCCGCCGTGATCCCCCTGGGCACCAAGGTTTATATCGTGGGTTATGGCTTTGCCACTGCCGAGGATACCGGCGGCGCGGTGAAGGGCAATATCGTGGACCTGTATATGGATACGGAGCAGGAATGCATCAATTGGGGCCGCCGCCATGTGGCCATGTATGTGCTGGCCCAATGAATAGCGCCGCTGAGATCATCCAAGCCCTGCAGGCGGCCGGGGTGAAGCCCCACCGGCTCCGGGGTCAGAATTTCCTCCTGGATCAGCGCATACTGGCGGAGATCGCCGGGCTGCTGGGGCCCGGGGAAGCCGGGGCCGTGCTGGAGATCGGCGCGGGCCTGGGCGCCCTCAGCCAATACCTGGCCAAAGCCGCGGGCCAGCTGGCGCTATTGGAGATCGAGCCGGCCTTCGCGGCCCGGCTGCGGGCCCTGTTTGCGGATGAGCCCCAGGTCAGGGTGGTGCAGGCCGACGCTTTGGCTTTTGACTACGCCGCCTTTGCCAAAGCTGCGGGCTGGCCGGCCTATAGCGTCTTTGGCAATATCCCTTATAATATCACCACGCCGCTGCTGCAGCGGCTGCTGACCCAGGGGGGCGGCTGGCTTTCGCTGACCCTATTGCTGCAAAAGGAAGCGGCGCTCCGCATTTGCCAGGGCCAGGGGCGGGAGAACGGCCCCCTGACTTTGCTCACGGAATACTATGGCCGGGCCCGGCTGTGCTTCTCCGTTCCGGCTGGGGCCTTTTATCCCCGGCCGGCAGTGGAATCCGCGGTGATCCGCATTGAGCGGCGGCAACCGCCCCTGCCGGAGGCGGAGGCGGCGGGCTTGTTCCGCTTGATCAGGGCCTGCTTTGCCCAGCGGCGGAAAACCCTGGCCAACGGGGCCTTTGCCCAATTGGGCCTGACCCGCCAGGCCTGGCTGGAATCGCTGGCCGCTGCCGGCATCAGCAGCCAGACCCGGGCCGAGGCTTTGGGGCTCCCGGATTTCCAGGCCCTTTATCAGCGGCTGACAGCGGTTAGCGAAAGGATTTAGCGAAAGGATATGTGCTATGAAATTCGTCTCTTGGAATGTCAACGGCGTACGGGCAGCGGTGAAAAAAGGCGCTCTGGAGGCCCTGAACCAGATCAACGCGGATCTTGTTTGCCTGCAGGAAATCAAGGCCAAACCGGAACAGCTGCCTCGGGAGCTGTTGGAATGGCCGGGTTACATCCCCTTTATCAATTCGGCGGAGCGGCCCGGCTACAGCGGCGTGGCCGTATTCGCCCGGCAGCAGCCGCAGCAGGTGGCTTATGGCCTGGGCATTGAGCGCTTCGATAGCGAAGGCCGGACGCTGATTTTGGAATATCCCCGTTTCCGCCTGTTCAACTGCTATTTCCCCAATGGGGGCAACGGCCCGGAGCGGCTCCAGTATAAGCTGGATTTTTACGAAGCCACCCTGGAATACGCCAGAAGCTCGGATAAGCCCCTGATCGTCTGCGGCGATGTGAACACGGCCCATCAGCCCGTCGACCTGGCCCGGCCCAAGGAGAATGAAAAGAATACCGGCTTCCTGCCGGCGGAGCGGGCCTGGATCGACCGCTTCCTGGCCGCCGGCTTTATCGACAGCTTTCGCCTGTTCAATGCGGAAGGGGGCAATTATAGCTGGTGGGATATGAAGACCCGGGCCCGGGAGCGGAATATCGGCTGGCGCATCGACTATTTCTTTGTGGCGGAAGAACTCCGGGAGCAGATACGCCATGCGGAGATACTCCCGGATGTGCCGGGCTCCGACCATTGCCCGGTGGTGCTGGAAATGGCGGATTAAAGCCCAAACCGCCCGGCTGCCGCTGGTCGGCAACCGCCAAAAAGCGATAACAGAATTCATATAAAATAAGATATGCCGATATAATATTTTGTTTATACCGGCTTCTTTTTTTGTCTAAAATGCGGCACGGCGATAGAATTTATCTATCATCGTAAGTTGGTGATAATGAAATATAATGCTCTGTCCGCGCCGCATTTATTGCAAACCACCTGAACAGCGTGTTATGATTTGTAGGGAAACAGGCTATCTGGTGCCCGGCGACAGATTAGGAGCTATAAAAAATATCATTATAGGAGGGACGAATATGTTTGAGCTGAACAAAGACGTCTTTAAAAAAGAGCCTTATAAGCTCTATATTGACGGTGAATTTGTGCCTTCGGCGTCCGGCGAGATCATGGATATGGTGGATCCGGCCAACGGCCAGGTGTTTGCCAGGGCTTACAAGGGCGGCGCCGCTGATGCGGAGAAGGCCATATTGGCGGCCCGTAAAGCTTATGACGAAGGCCCCTGGGGTAAGATGTCCGGCGAGCAGCGGGGCCGATATATTGCCAAAGCCGGGGAGATCATGGTCCGGCGCTGGGATGAGCTGGCTGTGGTGGAGACCCGGGACGCGGGGAAGATGTTCATGGGCTGCAAGTTTTTCGATGTGGACCAGGCCATTGACGCCGCCCGCATTTACGCGGCGGAAGCCCGCAATATCCATGGCGTCAGCCGCCGCCTGGACGGCAATTACCTGAACTACACGGATTATTATCCCTTCGGCGTGGTTGTCGAGATCCTGCCCTGGAACGGGCCGCTGCTCATGGGCTGCCAGAAGTATTTCGGCGTACTGGCCGCGGGGAATACCTGCATTGTCAAACCACCCAAATGGGCTTCGGCCTCCTGCCTGGTGATGGCGGAGATCATGGATGAAGCCGGCTTCCCGCCCGGCGTGTTCAACGTGGTCACCGGCCTGGGCAGCGTGGTGGGGACGGCCTTTGTGGAAAGCCCGCTGGTGGATATGATCGAGATGACCGGCGGCACTGAAACCGGCCGGGAGCTGATCAGAGGCTCCGCTCGCACCTGCAAGCCCCTGGCCCTGGAGTTGGGCGGCAAAAGCCCCAATATCTTCTTTGAGGATGTGGATATCCCCATGGCTGCCAAATGGGCGGTGCATGGCTTCACCCTGAATTCCGGCGAAGTCTGCGTTTCCGGCACCCGGGTTCTGGTACAGCGCAGTATTTATGAGGCATTCCTGGCGGAAATGGCCAAGGTTTGCCAGCGTTTTGTCCCCGGCGACGGCTTTTCCTGGGAAAAGGGTGTCAATTTCGGCACCCTGATCAGCAAGGAGCATGCGGACAGCGTTTGGGCGTATATTGAAAGCGGCAAGCGGGAAGGGGTCCGCCTGATTTGCGGCGGCGTACCCTACACCGATCCCGAGCTGGCTAAGGGCAATTTCGTCCCGCCTACCATCTTTGCGGATGTGACGCCGGAGATGCGGATTTTCCAGGAGGAGATCTTTGGCCCGGTAGGCTGCGTGACCCCCTTTGACACCGAGGCGGAAGCGCTGGCTCTGGCCAACGGCACCTGCTACGGCTTGGCCGGCGGCGTCCATTCCCAGGATATTAAGCGGGCCCACCGGGTGGCCCAGGGTATCCGCAGCGGCCAGATCTATGTCAACACCTATTTCAGCAAAGGCATGGTGGAAAGCCCCAGCTGCGGCTGGAAGGAAAGCGGCGTGGGCGAGGCCGGGATGAAGAAGTATATGCAGCAGAAGAATATCTTTGTGGATCTGAACGAGGATTCCCAGCCGCCCATGTAAGGCCGGGTTTGCCAAGCCGGATCCCGCTCCAATCAAAAAGGCAAAACGTTTGCGGAAAGAAGGTGTGGTATGTCGCTCAAAGCGGTACACTATATCAATCAGTTTTACGCCGGTATCGGCGGTGAGGAAATGGCCCATGAGGGCCTCCGGGTCTATGACGGCGTCAAAGGCCCGGGCCTGGGCCTGGAAAAAGAATGGCAGGGGGAAATGACCATTGTCAAGACCCTGGCCTGCGGCGACAATTTCTTCAACCTGGAAGAGAACTTTGAGGCCGTCAAAGACCAGTTGCTGCGGGAAGTAAAAGATGTTTCCCCGGATGTGGTCATTGCCGGGCCTGCTTTCAACGCGGGCCGTTATGGCGTGGCTTGCGGCAAATTCGTCACGTTCATCCAGGAGGAGCTGGGCATTCCCGGCGTCACCGCCATGTTCCCGGCCAATCCGGGAGCGGAAATGTATGCCCAGCACACCTATGTCATCGATACGCCCGAGACAGCCGTGGGTATGCGCAAGGCTTTGCCGGCCCTGGCAAGCCTGGCCTTGAAGCTGGCCAAAGGGGAGCCGGTGGGTACTGCCGCCGCCGAGGGCTATCTGCCCACAGGCAAGCGCAAAAACGAGCTGGACGACAAGTCCGCTGCCCAGCGGGCAGTGGCAATGCTGCTGGATAAGCTCTATGGCCGGCCTTACCGGACCGAGGTGCCTTCCCGCAGCTTGGATCTGGTGCCTCCCGCGCCGCCCATTACGGATCCCAGCAAGCTGAAGTTCGCCATCGTCACCACCGGCGGCCTGGTGCCCAAGGGCAATCCGGATAAGCTGAAGCAATACGCCTCCGTGACCTACGGCACTTATCCCATTGATTTGGCCACCTGGAACAGCGACCATTACGAAACGATCCACGGCGGCTATGATACCGCTGCCGTGAACAAAGATCCTCAGCGCCTGGTGCCCTATACCGCGGCCCTGACCCTGAAGGCGCAGGGAAAGATCGGCGATATCGCCCCTTACTTCCTCTCCACCTGCGGCATCGGCACCAATATCAATCCGGCCAAGGATATCGGCTCCCGCATGGCCCAGCAGCTGAAGGCGGACGGTGTGGGGGCGGTGTTTTTGGACAGTGCCTGAGGCACCTGTACGCGCTGCGGTGCAGTGCTAAGCAAAGAATTTGACCGGGCCGGCTTGCCCAATGTCCACATCAATGCTTTTATGTCCATTGCCCAGAGCGTGGGCGCCAACCGCATCGTCATCGGCGGCGACTTCACCGAGCCCACCGGCAACTCCCTGCTGCCGCCGGACCGTGAGGAAGCCTACCGGGTCCGCATCCTGGAAAAATCCCTGGAAGCCATGATGACCGACGTCAAGGAGCCGACGGTCTTTAATGTTCGAAAAGACGACAGCGAGGAGGGTGTTGACTGATGGCGCTAAAACTGACACGCAATATTTTTCAGATTAAAGAGCTGCGGGAAGGGGACAAATGCGCTTATCAAGACGGCGTCCTCACCGTGAACTATGATGAGCTGAAACAGGCGGCCCAGCCTTATATGCGCAATGTGGAGAAGATCTGGTTCGAGGTCTGCCGCCCCGGCGAGAACGCCCGCATCATTCATATCCTGGATGTGATCTATCCCATGGCCAAGCAGGAAAAGCCGGGGAACTGGGGCGGGGGAGAATACCCCGGTGTGCTGAACTATCCCTATACCTGCGGTTCCGGCGTCACCAATTGCCTGGAAGGCCTGTCGGTGATGGAGTGCTGGGCCATGCCCTGGGATGAGCAAAGCACTTCCTCCGGCCTGCAGTACGCCCGGGACTGCGTGGTGCAGACCCAGGGTTTTTACAGCAACTGGACGCCTTTCCCGAAAATGATCAATCTGATCATCAATTATGAGATGGCCCGGGGTAAATCCGCGGAGGAATACGATAACGATATCCGCAAAACCGCCATGAGCATTGCCAAGTATTTGGCTGAGCTGCCTTTTGGCCAGGAACCGGACGAGGTGCGGGACTATGACAACACCTTGGTAGAGGGCCTGCCCAAGGTGGCCCTGGTCTGGCAATGCCAGAACCAAGGCACCTATGCCAACACCCTGCTTTACGGTTTGCCCATTTATGATATCGTGCCCACGCTGCTGGAACCCACGGAAATGCTGGACGGCGCTGTGGTGGGGGCCAACTATGCCTGGCCCGCCTTTAAATGCCCCACCTATATGCATGTGAACCACCCCTGCGTGGAAGAATTGATGCGGCGTCATGGCCAGGAGATCAACTTCATGGGCGTCATTTTCTGCCGCAGCCATAATCCCAGCAACTGGCATAAAGACCGCTGCTCGCAGCTCTGCGCCAAGATCGCGGCCCAGCTGGGCTGCGACGGCCTGCTGATGGCTTGGGAAGGGGGCGGCAATGCCTGCGTGGACGGCATGCTCACCATCCAGAATGCTGAATGGCGGGGCATCAAGGCCGCCACCTTCACCTTTGAATTCGGCGGCAAAGACGGCTCCGAGGGCTTGCTGCTGGTGGACCATGTGCCGGAAGCGGACGCGGTGGTCAGCGGCGGCAGCTGGGAGCGCACCGTGCAGCTGGACCCGGTGGAGGTGGTTTATGGCGGCGATACCCTGCGCCTGAACAAAGAATCCGGCGGCTGGTTCCCCAAAGCTACGGAAGCGGTGGAATTTGAAACCAGCGTGCATATGCTGATGTCCGGCAATCAGACCGGCTTCAGCCAGATTGCCTGCCACGAATATTAAAGGCCGGCCCGCCTGCCCGGGCCTTAAAACCCGGGCGGGCGGGCCTATATACGAACGAGGTGATTTCAAATGGACAATACTTTTTCCCAGCTTTACGCCAGCCAGCTGGTGACCGGCCGGGGCGCCATCCGTTTTCTCGCCACCCTGGGCAAAAAGAAAGCCGCCGTGCTCTATGACGGACGCATCCTTGACGAGGGGAAAAAGGCCGCCGTCGCCGCTATCCTGCAGGCAGGCGGCTGCGAGGCGCGCTTTGTGGCGGATATCCGTAACGAGCCCTTTTTCAGCGATATCCTGGCCGCCGCCGAGGACGTACGGGCCTTTGGGCCGGATCTGTTCGTGGCCATCGGCGGCGGTTCGGTAATGGATACCGCCAAGGCGGTCTGGCTGTTCTATGAGCATCCGGAGCTGCCTTTTGCCGATGCTTTCATCCCCTTTGCCCTGCCGCCTTCCACGGGTCAAGCCATCATTGCCGCGGTGCCCACCACCAGCGGCACCGGTTCGGAAACCACCTGCTGCGCGGTGTTCACCGATCAGGAAACGAAGGCCAAGAGCCTGATGCTCAGCTACCATATCATGCCGGCTTACGCCATTTTGGATGCGGATTTTACCGACACCATGCCGGACAGCATTGCCGCTTTCACCGGCATGGACGCCCTGACCCATGCCCTGGAAGCCGCTGTCTGCAAAGCCGCTTCCCCTCTGGTGCGCAGCATCGGCATTTCCGCCGCTTTGGAGATGTACGAGAACCTGCCCTGCTCCTCCGGGCGGGCTGCCGGAGATAAAGCCGCAGCCCGGGAGCTCTGCCATATCGGCGCCACCATGGCGGGCATCGCCATCAATAACTGCAGCGCCGGTTTGGCCCATACCCTGGATCAGGCCGGGCCCTATTTCAACCTGCCTCATGGTATGGTCTGCGGCATCCTGCTGCCCTATACCACGGCCTTCCATTCGCCCCATCCCAGCTATATCACGTTTGGCCGCCGCTTGGGCTTCAGCGGCGGGCCGGAACAGATCTGCCGCTCCCTGGTGGAGGCGCTGTGGCAATTTACCGGGCAGATCGGCATTCCCCACAGCTTCCGGGAAGCAGGCTGTGACGAAGCTGAATTCATGAAGAAGATCCCGGATTTCATCAGCGGTCTGGATACCTCCATGGCCGCCAACCTCTCCCCCCGCAAACCCAGCCCAACGGAAGCGGCGGAATTGCTGCGGGCCGCCTATTATGGGGAGCCGCCCTTGGTAAAGGCCTAAAACGCCGGGGCTTGACTTGTCGCCCGTTTCCCGCTATAGTTAGAGACGTATTTTAAGCGGAGCCCCGCTCCGCTTAAAATACGTCTGCATTTGCGGCAACAGGGAGTTAGGTGAAAGGCGGTGAACCAATGGATTTCCGGCAGTTGGAGGCTTTTGTGGCAGTGGTGGATCAGGGCAGTTTTTCCAAAGCCGGTGAGAAGCTGTACCTTACCCAGCCCACCATCAGCGCCCATGTCAATACCCTGGAAAGTGAGCTGGGCCAGCAATTGCTGGTCCGCAACAACAAGCTGGTCTATGTGAACGAGGCCGGGCAAATGCTCTATAAATACGCCGTACGCCTGCTCAGCTTAAGGGCGCTGGCCGTTTCCCATCTGGTGGGCGCGGATACCGGCGAAGAGAGCATTGATATCATGGCCACCACCATACCAGCCAAGTATATGATACCCAGCCTGATCGCCGGCTTCCGGCAGCGCTATCCCAATATCGGCTTTCATATCTCCCGCTGCACGCCGGAAGAAGTCACCGCCATGATCCTGGCGGATGATGTGCATATCGGCATGTCCGGCACGCCCATTGAGCCGAACCTCTGCCACAACGACCCCATTGCCGTGGATAATTTGGTGGTGATCACGCCGAATATCGAGTATTACCGCTGCCTGGGCGCCAACGGCTTTCCCGTGGACGCGCTGTATACCGAGCCCTTTATCTATATGACCGGCAATGCGGCCAATCCCTATGACCTGGATAAATACCTGCCCCTCAGCGAAGGCCGGAAGCTGAATGTGGTTTCCGAGCTGGGGGATACGGAAATGACCATCCGGGCGGTGGAGGAGGGCATTGGCATCTCCGTCGTCTCTGAATTTGCTGCCGAGGATTTTGCCAAATTTGGCCGCATCCTTCATTTTTACATCGAAGGCGGCCAAGCCATCCGCAAACTCTACCTGGTCAGGCGGAAAAAGGCCCATCTGAGCCGGGTGGAACAGCTGTTCATCGACTATGTGCTAGCCACCTGTAAAATACATGCCTGATCCAGGCTGGGCAGGCCGGCTTTTGGCAGGTGTTTTAGACTAAAAGCGCTGAAAAGAAGGGGAATCTATGGGTATTCATTTTACCGGCGGTAACCTGCTGATCATCCTGGTGCTGGTCCTGATCGTCATTGCTTTCCAGGCGGTTCTGTCTTTGCAGAACAGCAAAGCGCCGGGCTTGATCCTGCCTGTTTTATTCCTGGCCATCGGCCTGGCCCTGTCTCTGGCCAGCCTGAACGCGCTGCCTCCGGAGGTGGCGGTCTCGCCCTTGTCCTATGGGGGTACGCTATTGGTGGGTATCCTGCCGGCCCTGATCCTCTTCCTGGCTTATCTGATTTGCCGGAAGCGGGTAAAAGCACGGCAAAGCAGGCAAAGGCGGGCCGGGCAAAAATAAAGGCGTTCCCTTGCCTTGGCTGACGCCCGCTCCCCAGCGGCCCCAGGGCTAGCGCCGGCAGGGGTTGTCAATAAATACATATAGTTTTTTTCTCTTTTACCTTGACAGCAAATCTGAACTCTGTTATGCTTTTACCGTGGAATTAAATATAGCACCCTATGTTGTAAGGCTTAGTGTGGTGGAGTAAGCGTAACCGCTTACTTGGTAGCTGAGAAGCTCGGGACGGCAAGCCTTGTGTGTTGAAGTAGG
>DAIMZM010000041.1:0-20604 GCA_036733985.1 Bacillota bacterium | reverse complement strand
AGGTGATGCAGTAATCTATGCCCAGCTCGTCCACGGGGATATAGGTGCCGCCCATGGAGCTGACGGCGTCCACGCAGAACATTACGTCCGGATATTTCTTGATCACAGCGGCGATCTCGGCGATGGGATTCATCACGCCGGAGCTGGTCTCATTATGGGTAATGGTGACCAGGTCGTATTTGCCGGTGGCCAGAGCGGCGTCCACATCAGCGGCAGAGGTGGCTTGGCCGTCCGGAGCGCGGAATTTGTCCGCGGCTTTGCCATTGGCTACAGCCATTTTGTACCAACGGTCGCCAAAAGCACCGATAGAAAAGGCGGCGATCCGCTTGGCGGAGCAGCAGCGGACGGCGCTTTCCATCAGGCCTGAGCCAGAGCTGGTCGAGAGGATGATGGTATTGTTGGTATAAAATAGTTTCTGCAGTTTTTCGCTAATGCGCTGCTGCAGCTCTGTGGAAGCTTTGCCGCGATGACCAATCATAGGTCCAGACATTTTCTCCAATACTTCCGGCAGGACTTCCACTGGCCCAGGGATAAAAAGCTGTTTGTGCATGTCTTTCTTCCTCCTGAAAAAAATAATCGTTACCGGCAATAACAATTGTGCGGGATTTTACGTTTTTAACAAATGACCGGGCCAAATGCCTTGGCTGATTCGAAGCCGGGGCCTGCGGCCGCGGGGCCGGATTCTGACGCAAATACATTTGACATCGCCCGTCTGCAGAAAAAACAAAAATGCCGGCACTCAATAGAATTGCCTTGTAATCCATTTATAATACTATCACTAACCGCATTAACTTTCAACCATTAATCCATTAATTAAAGAAACATTTCAATTAATAAAATTTAGGTAGAATAAAAAATTTTGTAGCGCGGGTTTTAGCTAACGGATAAACTGATATCGCAGTCAGCCCCGGTTTTTTCATAAAGGTCGGGGGACTGTTCCTGGAGCACATGCAATAATTGCTGGGGGCTCAGGGGGCGGGCATAATAGAAACCCTGTATCATATCCACCCCATTGGCTTTAAGCATGCCGATATGGGCAATGGTTTCAGCCCCTTCGCAGATGGTGCAGATGCCCAGGCTGGAAAAAATATTGATCACATTACGCAGCAGGGCTTCTTTCCGCAGGTCCATACCGGCTGACCAGAGCAGGCTTTTATCAATTTTGGCAAAATTAAAGGGCAGATTGATCACGCTGTCCAGATTGGCGTAGCCGATGCCGAAATCATCCAGGGCAAAGCTGGCCCCCAGCCTGCCCAGATCCTGCATCACCCGTTTAATATTGCAGGCGCAGCGGGAGGCTGTGGATTCTGTGATCTCAAAGCAGAGCATGCTGGCAGGCACCTGGTATTCTGACAAAATCCCCGAGATCCGGGCCGCCAGATCCGGGTTCTGGCATTGCTGCGCCGACAGGTTAACGCTGATTTGAGTCAGGCCGTAGAGTTCCGGCTGCTCCGTGGTGAGAAAGGCGCAGATTTTATGGAGCAGGACCTCTGTCAGCTGGTGGATCAGGCCGGTGCGTTCGGCAATGGGGATGAACAGGGCCGGGGGGATATAGCCGCTGTCCTCATCATAAAGCCGGGCCAGGGCTTCCGCAGCCACAAAGCAGTTTTTCTCCAGGGAAAATATGGGCTGAAAGGCCAGCTCGATCCGGTCCTGGGCCAGCTTGTCCCGGAGCACGCCTTCCACCCGGGCCGCTTCCCGGCCGGCCGCGGCCAAATCATCATCCACAAACAGGGTTTGCCGGCAGGCCCTGGTTTTTATCAGCTGCAGGGACTGCTCATAGGAATTCATCATGGCGCATAAGTGGGGATGATTGGCGCTGGTCAGGCCCAGCAGCGTTAGGGCCAGCTGGAACTGCTGCCCGTCAAACTGCCAGGTCCGAGGCGCATCCTCGCTGATCCGGGCCAGCTTTTCCTGATCCAGCCGGGTATCCGGCAGCAGCACCAAAAATTGATTGCTGTCCAGGCGGACGATGTAGCTGCCGCTGAAAGCGGACTGCGCATAGCGGATAAACTGAAACAGGACCTGCCTGCTGAATTCCATGCCCTGCAGCAGGGTCATGGCATTCATGTCCCGGAACAGGTAAACCAGCACGCCGAATTCCCTCTTTTTGTTATAGAGCATTTCCGTCAGATAGGGCAGGGCCATACGGTTGAACAGGCCGGTGGAGGCGTCCAAATAATCGTTGGGGGATTGCCAGGCCAGGTAGAGGATCTGCAGGCAAAGAGCCCCGGCCATACCGGTGAGCAGATAGCGGGGCTGCAGGTATTGAATGACAATAGCCGCTATCATTAGCACAGCCAGGGTCCAGGCGGTTCTCAGGATTTTGCGGCCCAACAGCCGCCGTACCTGCACGATCTGGCAGATAGTGGCCAGAATATAAAAGATGCAGACAATAGAAATCAGAGAATGCCAAGGGCCCTGGCGGTAACTGTTATCGGCGTTAAAATAGAAAATCAGATTATTCCAGGGGGTGGTGAGCAGGATCAGCACCAGGACGCTGATGGGCAGCAGGCAAAGCAGCGCCAGCGGCAGGGGGATCTGCCGGTTGCGGCTGGTGATCAGATAGACATAACCAAAAAAAGCAGCCAAGCTGCTGCATACGGTAATCAGATAGGCGATATTGAGCAGATACAGCAGGGCCAAAGGCAAAGCCTGGCTGCGGTTATCCGCCAGGACCGTGGCTACATTCAGCGCCAGGGAGGCCAGGGTCAGCAAAAGCATGGCGCCAAAAGCCTTGTTCAGGCGTCCGGGCAGCCGTCTGCTCAAGAAAAAGAAAACGCTGGTGACCAGCAGGAAGAATAAAGCGCATAGCTCATAAGCATAAAAGTACTGTGTGCCCACTGTTGCCTCCCCGTTGTTTTTTGCGGCAAAACCGGATGGGTTCGACCTTTTTACCTTATGCTTTCTTGCCCTTTTGTTCCTTTGGCGCTGCTTGCCCCTTTGGTTCCGCTGGTTCGTCTTCAGGCTTGGGCGGGGTCTCGCCGAATTTTTTGCAATAGTTCAGGATGCATTTTCCCAGATCATCGGCGAACATGCAATCTTCCATTTTAATCAGGCAGCGCCGCCAACCATCGTTTTCGCTGACAAAAGCCCGGCTCATGACAGGCCCTCCCCGGTTTCCGCTGGTTCGGTTGTTTTCTGGAAGCTGCGCAGCCAGGCCAGCATTTTGACGGTGCGGTTGTATAATTCCAGGGCCACCTCTTTTTCCACAAAGCGGGCCATGATGTTCTTATAAGAGAAGGGATAATCCGACATATAGTAAAACATCACGTCGATCAGGAAATCCTCGCAATCATCCTGGCCGGCGGTAAAGCGGGACAAGTCCTCCATGGCATTAAAATCCGGCGTGGTAATGATCTTTTTTAACAGGAAACTGACATTATGGGTCTTAGGCGCCTCCTTGCCGGTATAGTAGACATACATCCCTTTCAGCTGGCGCTCGATGGCCTGCTGGCAGAGATAGGTCACATAAACCCAGCGCTCGCCGTCTATCAGCACCTGGATGGTTTCCATATCATAATCGGCCAGCATCAGCCAATAGCCGTATTTCTCAGTTTTTTGCATGGGTATCGCTCCTTTAGCGGATCAGCTGTTGGAAGAAAAAGTGTCTTCCCAGACCAGATCGGCCAGAACATGGGTGATGCGTTCGTCAAATTGTTCTTTCAGCTGGCACAGCTCTTTCGCTGCCTGCCGGGGGCTCAGTACCTGGTTGTAGCCCCGGTCCGTGGTCATGGCGTCAAAAACATCCGCCACCGCCACGATCTTCGCCTCGAAGCTGATCTCATCGCCGCAGAGGCCAAAGGGATAACCGCTGCCGTCCAGCCGTTCATGGTGGTTCTGGGCGATCTCCGCCACTTTGCCGCCGAAGCGGGGGCGGAGCAGACGGGCGCTGTGATGGGGGTGCTTGATGATATACCGCCATTCATCCGGATCCAGGCGGTCCTTCTTTTTCAAAACCTCGTCCGGCAGGAAGCATTTGCCCACGTCATGGAAGAGGGCGGCGGTGACCATCTCATCGGCGGAAATGCCCTTCCGCTCGGCGGGCATGCGGCGGAACAGCTCGATGGAATACTTCATCACCTGTTTGCTGTGGACATAAGTGATCTGATCCTTGTCATTGATTTCCCTGAGCAGTTTGTCCAGATCCCCTTGAAAACTGTTGACCAATTCGTAGAGGGGACTATTGGTGATATAGAGCAGCTCTGTTTCGGCTTTGGCCCGGAGAAAGACTTCCTCCCGGATATTCTCAACATAAAAAGAATCTCCCGCGGTCAGCTCCATCTCCTGATCATCCAGAGTCATGGTCAGGGCGCCGCTTAGAAGGCAGAAGAATTCCAGCGTATCAGCGGTAGCTGCCGGCGTTACCCAAAGGGTGGCCCCGGCTAGGATGGTCTGGCGCATGATTTCCAAACCTTCGCCCTGAGCGAGCAAAACCGGAGCAGTGACAATGCCCACCGCCCCGCGCTTCGCGTATTTGGTGATGTGTAATCCGTCCACGCCTTTGCTCCTTAAATGCCATTGCCCAACTCTACGCCATATTCGACGATCTCTTCGATGATGCCGCAAGGATCCTCTAATTCCCGGATGCTGAAGGCCTGAACCTGATAATCGGCCCCCGCGCAGTTGCAGATTTTGACCAGCCGGCGGTATTCCTCTAAAAAGCAGGGCTTATCCGCGCTGAAGAATACCGCCAGGTCAATATCGCTGTCCGTATTCGGCATATCCTTGGCATATGAGCCGTAGAGAATGATTTTTACCACGCCGGGCAAGCCATGGATCCGCGTGATTTTCTCTTCCAGGTCTTCGCGGAGAGGCTGGGGCATATGGCGCAATGCATCGATACCTTTGGCAATGGGCTTATTGATCACTTTGATTGGTGGGCGGCAAGGGGCTGCGGTGGCAGTCAGGCGCCGGGTAACAATTACACTACCCGCAACGGGTCGATGCTGACCCACTGGCCATCCACCCAATAATCCGTATATTGGCAAAGCACTTCAATACCGGTGGCCCGGCTCCAATAGCGGACATTGGCTACCAGCAGGGCTTCCTTGCTCAACAGCAGATCAATATCCTTCTTCCGGGTGCTCTGGGCATAGCGGACGGCGCTCTCGATTTCCCGATTGGTCCAATCCACCAATGCCTCCATATAGGCCCGGGGACTCTGCTTCAAATAGGTGCAGAGGCCTTCCAGCTGGCTCCAGGGATAGTACAGGCCGGTGCAGGCGGCTTTTACCTGCCAGGTCCGGTAATAGTCCACCGCGTCTTTGTAGAGCTGGTTCTGGCTGTTGCCAAAGCCGAAGTAAGACAGGTAGTTGCTGAAGATATTGTTGATCTGACTTAAGACCGGGCTATAGCTGTAATCGAAGAAGGAAGTATAACCATAATTGCCAATCGAGCCATAGCTATAGTTGTCGTTGTCATAATCATTGGCAGCCAGGGCCATGCCGCTGGCCAGGGCCAAGGTGACGACTATGCAAACGACAAAGATGAGAGACTGGGAGACGCTCTTGATGGTGGTTCTCATTTTCTACATCCTCTCTATTTTTTATCGATCGGATATAGTCAGTCACGAAAAACAGCAGCAGAATAAGTAACATTCCAGCTGCTGTTGGTCAGACGTCCTCCGGGAGCACCTCCCAATATGATCTTGACAACGGCAACTGGCTGCCCTAGGCATATGCCCTTAGGCCCTTTAGCTTTGCGACCCTGCCTTTCAGCAGGTTAGCCTTTTCGTGGGGATGACTATCATCCGCTTTTAGTGTAGCATGGCAAAAACGGCCTGTCAATACCTAAATGCATATTTTTACATTATCCCCAAAATTTTGTAAAATGACTCTTGACAAATAATTAAAGCCATGGTAATTTGAATTATCAGCACTTGTGGAAATAGCTGATCCACGATAAAGGCAAACACCGCGAAAGCGGTGGACGCAAAGCCAAGGGTCTAAGGGCGGACGCCTATGACAGCCGGTTGCCGGGACAATCCTATAGCGAGCCGCCGCAGCGCGCCTTTATTCCGGCGCGGACTATCGGCAGGCCTGCTTGGCGCTTCTTGCAACCGGAAAGTTTCTTTCGGTTGCTTTTTTCTTTGCCTATTTGTTAAGGAGGTGGCTGACGGATGTTCAGCATCGGCAGATTCCTGATGGCGGATCTGATCTTCGTAATTGCCGCTGCTATGGCGGCCTTGGTGGCGCCGGCCTACCGGCTGCTGATGGCAAGACGCGGGCAAGAGGCGGCTTTGCCCCGGCTGTTTTCCCTGATCCTGTCCCTGTCCTTCGGCCTGTCCTTCGCCGCTGTCTATTGTCTGAACGGCGTCAGCCTGGATCTCTTTTACCTGCTGCTAATGGCGGTTGTCTCGGTGCTGGTCTTTATCACGGATCTGCGGCACCGGCTGATCCCCAACCCCTTGATTCTGGCCATCCTGATCATCACCGCCCTGTTCGCCCTGGCGGGCATGGCTTTCGACTGGCTGGATTCCCTGCTGGGTATGGCGGCTTGCCTGCTGATCTTTATGCTGCCTGCTTTTTGGGGCAAAAAAATCGGTATGGGCGACATTAAGCTGGCCGGGGCCCTGGGCTTTGCCGGCGGGCTGATGGGCGGGCTGTATACCGTGGTGTTGATGGGCCTGATGATTCTGGCCTGGCTCTATCTGCGCCGCATCCCTTTGGTGGATTATCTGAAAACCTTGATTCCCATGGGCCCCTGCATGTCTGTGGCCTTTATGGCTGTGCTGGTATTCAGGTGGTTCTGATCATGACCGCTGGAAACGTATGGGAGTTGTAATGTTTTGTTTAAGGAGGGATGCGGAAAAAGAAAACATATGGCTTTTATGAAAAACCGATGACCCCGGGGCCCGGGACGGCCCTGAACCTGCGCCGAGCGCAACCAAAAATAAACTAAAAGGAGATCATAAAAATGGAAAAAATCAAAGCTTTCTTCAGAGAGGAAGACGGGCAAGGCATGGTGGAATACGGCCTGATCATCGCCCTGGTGGCTGTGATCGCTCTGGTGGCCTTCCGTACCTTGGGCCAGAACGCAGACGAGCAGCTGACTAAAGCTGCCACAGCCTTAAAGGATCCCTCATCTGTTACCGAATAATGCCAAGGACCTATGATCGGCGGCGGGCGTCACGCCTCCGCCATCTGGCCTGTAACCCCGGCCTTTTTATTTCCAAAGGCAATTTATAGCAATTAGTTGCCAGTTTTTTACCTGCCTCTTTATTTTTAAATTCCCACCCAAAACCGGGGGGCGGGGCCGGCCCGCCCCCCTGCCAAAGGAGCCGCCATGAAAAAGGTCTATATCTTCGCCGCCCTGATGGCCCTGGTCACCGCGATCCTGGTTTATACCTACCTGCGTTCCGTCACCATCGCCGCCCAGCCCCGGTATGTGGATGTGGTGGCCGCGGCCCAGGATATCCCGGCCTATACCCGGATCAGCGGCGATATGCTGGTCATCCGCCAGGTGGCTGCCGGATCCCAGCATAATCAGAGCGTCTTAAGGGCTGACGAAGCCGTCGGCAAGGTCAGCGACAGCAATATCCTGGCCGGGGAAACCCTGCTCAGCGGTAAGCTGAAAGCTCTGGGCGATAACCGGGACGCTTTATCCTACCTGGTGACCGACGGCATGCGGGCCCTGACCATTTCCGTGGACAGCGTTTCCGGCGTGGGGGGCTTCCTCCGCCGGGACGATCTGGTGGATATCCTGGTGACCATTGACCTGCCGGTGGAGCAGGCGGAGGGCAGCGCGGAAGAAAGCGAGAAGCGGGAAAACGCCACCCTGCCGGTGGCGGAAAATATCCGGGTGCTGGCCGCCGGCGACAGCCTGGCCGGCAGCGGCGAAGGCGGCGAGGATGCCTACAGCACCGTGACCCTGCTGGCCACGGCGGAGCAGGCCCAAAAAATCGTTTTCGCCATGGCCGAGGGCCGGTTGACCCTGCTGCTGCGTTCTGTTACCGATGAGGGGGAAAGCCGCCTGCCCCTGGTCAACCGGGAAACCCTGGCGGAATAGGGGACAGGCTATGGATAAGCTGAGACTGATCATTGCCGCGGAAACCGAGGCGCAGCGCAAAGAGGCTGCCGCGGCTTTTGCTATCGAATCTGTACAACTGGCCGCCCTGCTGCCGCCGGACAACGGCGGCCTGGCCCGGGCCGGCTTTATCCCCGCCGACGCCCTGGTACTGTACAGCGATTGCCTGAACCGGCGGGAAGCGGATTTCCTGGAACGCCTGTATATGACCAGGCCGGAGCTGCTGATCCTGCTGCTCTGTACGGAAACCGATACCGACCTGCTGTCCCGGGCCCTGAACGCCGGGGTCAGCCGGGTCATCGAGCTGGCCAATAGCCAGGAAACCCCTTTGGACAGCCTGTTCGCCGCCTGGTACCGGCAGCAAAACCGGCAAAACGCGGTGCGGGGCGTGGGCGTCAGCTATGAAAACCGGGTGCTGGGGGTGTTCGGCACCAAGGGGGGCGTGGGCAAGACCACCCTGGCGGTGAACCTGGCCATTAGCCTGGCCTGCCTGAACAAGCGGGTGGCTTTGCTGGATTTTGACCTGCAATTCGGCGATGTGGGCGTCTTCCTGGATATTGCCAAAGCCGATACCATTGTGGATATCATCGAGGAAAACGATTATGAATACGCGGCCCTTTCCAGCTTTCTCCATAAGCATCACAGCGGCCTCCGGGTTCTGGCCGCCCCCACGGCCCCGGAGTACGCGGAGATCGTCCGGCCCGAGCATGTGGACAAGGTGATCATGGGCCTCCGGGCCGAGTACGATTATTTGATCCTGGACATGCCCCCGGCTTTCAACGATGTGTCCCTGGCGGCCCTGGAACAATGCTCGGAAATCTTCTTCGTGGTGAATCCGGATATTTCCACTTTGAGAAACGCCCAGATCAGCTTTAATGTTCTGGAGACCCTGGGCCTGATGGAGCGGGTCTACCTGGCAATTAACCGGGACGGCTTCTCCGATCTGAAAAAGCGGGATATCGAGGAGGTGCTGGGCAAAAAGGCCCTGCTGACCCTGGGCTGCGATTATAAATGCTGCGCCAAGGCGGTCAACCGGGGCATACCCCTGGTGCTGTCCTGCCGCCGCAGCCGGGTGGCGGCGGAAATCAGCCGCTTTGCCGTCACTATGGCGGGCGGCAGAAAATAGCGGGCCCGGTGAAAGGAGGCGGTGATCCATGGGCTTGATGGAAAGAATGAACCGGCAGCACCCGGCCATTGGGCCAGGGCAGGCCGCCCAAGGCCGGGCCGAGGATCTTCACGGGCCTTTGCGCCAGCAGGTGCATCAGGAAGTGGTGGATCTGATCAATAAAAGGCCCGGTGATGAAAACGGGGACGTTAAAGGGATGATCGACGGCCTGCTGGATCTTTACGGCGGCGCTTTGCCCCGGCCGGAAAAGAACCGCATCTCCCGGGAAATCCTGGACGAGGTGAAGGGCCTGGGGCCCCTGGAACAGCTGCTGGCCGACGATACGGTCAGCGAGATCATGGTCAACGGCCCGGGCCAGGTCTATGTGGAGCGCCGGGGCAAGCTCGAGCCCAGCCCCATTGTTTTTCATGATGACAGCCATGTGATGAGCATCATCGACCGCATCGTTTCGCCCCTGGGCCGCCATATCGACGAGGCCAATCCCATGGTGGACGCCCGGCTGGCCGACGGCTCCCGGGTCAACGCCATTATTCCCCCCCTGGCCCTGAACGGGCCGGTGCTGACCATCCGCAAGTTTTCCCGGAGCCCCCTGGCCATCCAGGATCTGATCAGCTTTGGCTCCCTCTCGGTGAAGATGGCCCAGTTCCTGGAAGCCTGCGTCAAAGGGCGGATGAACATCATCGTCAGCGGCGGCACCGGCAGCGGCAAAACCACCCTCCTGAATGTGCTTTCCGCCTATATCCCCACGGATGAGCGGATCATCACCATAGAGGATGCGGCTGAGCTGCAGCTGCGCCAGGCCCATGTCTTGTCCCTGGAAAGCCGGGCCCCCAATCTGGAAGGCCAGGGCGCGGTGGCCATCCGCGACCTGGTCAGAAACGCCCTCCGGATGCGGCCTGACCGGATCGTGGTGGGGGAGGTCCGGGGCGGCGAGACCCTGGACATGCTCCAGGCCATGAATACCGGCCATGACGGCTCTCTCACCACCGTGCACGCCAATTCCCCCCGGGATGTGCTGAGCCGGCTGGAAACCATGGTGCTGATGGCCGGTATGCAGTTGCCGGTGGACGCCATCCGCAAGCAGGTGGCCAGCGCCGTGGATATCATCATCCAGCAGTCCCGGATGCGGGACGGCAGCCGCAAAGTGACCAGCATCAGCGAGCTGCTGGGCATGGAAGGGGATACCATTGTGATGCAGGAAATTTTCCGCTATGAGTCCATGATCAACGCCGGCAAAGGGGGCGGCCAGTTCCTGGCCACCGGCATCCGGCCCCATTGCTGCGAGAAGATCCTGGCCAACAGCGTCTCCATCCTGGACGCCTGGTTTGCCAATGACGCCGGGCTAAGGTGGTGACGCCATGGAAATCCTGCTGACAATTATTATCCTGCTGGCTGCCCTCACCAGCTTCCTGCTGCTCTCCGGCCTGCTCCGGCTTTTGCTGCGGAACCGGCTGGAAACCGGGCGGCGCCTGTCCGGTCTGCTGCAGCCGGAAGGGGTGATTGAGGGCCGGGCTAAGGCCAAGCGGAACCGGGCTTTGCCGGGCCTGCCCCAAAGGCGGCTGGTGAAGCTGGAAAACGAGCTTTATATGGCCCATCTGATGCTCCGGGCTGATGAATTCATCCTGGGCTGGGTGCTGCTGACCCTGCTTTTGCCCGGATTGATGCTGTTCCTGGGTATGGAGACCGTGGCGGTGCTGGGCATGATCATCATCTGCGCCGCCGGTCCCATTGTGGCGGTGAAGCTGATCAAACGGCAGCGCCTGAACAAGCTGGACGGACAGCTGGTGGACGCCCTGGCCGTCATGTGCGGCGCGCTCCGGGCCGGCTACTCTTTCCAGAAATCCCTGGACGCCATTGCTGAGGAAATGCCGGAGCCCATTGCCCGGGAATTCGCCCGGGTCTCCCGGGAAATCGGCTTGGGCATGCCCATGGAGCAGAGCTTCAACCGGCTGGCGGAGCGCACCCGCAACCGGGATCTGGAAATGGCCCTTTACGCGGTGCTGATCCAAAAGCAGGTGGGGGGCAATCTGGTGGAAGTCCTGGAAAATGTTTCCGAAACCATCCGCCAGCGTTTGAAGATCAAAGGGGATATCAAAGTGCTGACCGCTTCCGGCCGGGTCTCCGGTTATATCATCGGCCTGCTGCCGGTGATCCTGCTGCTGGTGCTGATGGTGACCAGCCCCAGCTATGTGGAGATGTTCTTCGTCACCCGCCTGGGCCGGAACATGCTGCTGGCCGCGGCCGTCCTGGAGTTGGTCGGTTTTCTGGCGGTAAAGCGCATCATTACGGTGAAGATGTAGGGCCAAAGGATAAAGGCTGGTGAGGTAAGTTATGGAAACCGCGGTCATCGCAGCCGCCCTGGCTGTTTTCCTGCTGATCCTGGCGCTGCTGGGCAATCTGGGCCGCCGCTCCGACCAGATGCGGCGCAGGCTGGCGGAAAGCAGGCCGGAGGACATGCTGAACAGCTATGGGGACGAGCTGAAAAAACCGCTCTACGAACGGCTGATGAAGCCCCTGCTCCTCACCGCTTCCCAGCGGCTGCGGAAGTTATTTGGCCGGGGCCGGGGCAAGCAGGCGGGCAAGGAGCGGGAAAGGATGCTGCGTTTGCTGGCCGCGGCCAATCTCTCTCTGGGTTATGAGGAATACCAGGCCGTCCGGATCAGCCTGGCCCTGGCGCTGGCCGGAATTTTGGCCTGGTTCCTGGGCCGGACCGGCCAGGGCGGGGATCTGGTCCTGCTGGGGGCTGTCCTAGGCTTGCTCCTGGGGCTGCTCATCCCCGGCCTGGCGGTAAAAAACCGGGCCAAGGCCAGGGCCGGGGCCATCCTCCGGGAGCTGCCGGAAATCATGGATCTGCTGATCGTCTCCGTGGAGGCGGGGCTGGGTTTTGACGCGGCCATTACCCGGCTTTACGAAAAGAACAAATCCCCCCTGACCACAGAGCTGATGAAATGCGTGCGGGATGTGCAGATGGGCCTGCCCAGAAGGGAATCCCTGAAAGCCTTGGCCGAGCGGAATCAGGTCCAGGAGCTGCGCACCTTTGCCGCGGCTCTGATCCAGGCCGAGCAATTGGGGGTGCCGATCAAAAAGATCCTGCGCAGCCAGGCCAATCAGTTGCGCCAGGCCTACCGTCAGCGCTGCGAGGCCCAGGCGCTGAAAGCGCCGGTGAAGATGATCATCCCCATGGTGGTGTTTATTTTTCCGGTTTTGTTTATCATTCTGCTGGGGCCTTCAGCTGAGCAAATAATGGAGATGTTTTAATGGATACGGTTGATATCAATCTGCATGGGCGTTTGATCGCCCGGGCCGGCTTGGCCAACAATTTTTGGCTGCGGCTCCGGGGATTGCTGGGCCGGGATTTAGCTGTCGGCGGCGGCCTGCTGCTGCTGCCCTGCCGGCAAATCCATACCTTTTTTATGCGCTATCCCATTGACGCGGTTTATTTGAACCGGGAGGGCGTGGTGCTGCGGGTGGATAAAGGGGTAAAGCCTTGGCGGGGCCTGCCCTGGGAGAAGCGGGCCTGGGCCGTCTTGGAGCTGCCGGTTTATAAAGCCGCTGCCGAGGGCATCGTTCCGGGGCTGCAGCTGTTTATCCCGGATCTGGCCACATTGAACAAGCGGAGGCGGCGGCAGCCGGAGCAAGCCCCCCGTCTGGACTGCTCCCTGCCCCAGCTCAGGCAAAAGCTGGATCAGATCCGCTTCAGCCGGTCGCTGCTGGGTTATAGCCGGGGGCCGGTGCAGGCTTATATTGCCGAGCTCTGCGACGCCGCCCTCTATGAGCATCAGGATCATCAGCGGGCCATCCTGGCCCTGCAGCGGAATATCGCCCTGGCTAATGAGGATGTGCTGATAGCGGAAAGCCGGGCCCGGAACGCGGAGCAGCGGGAGCTGCATTTGCTGGAACAGGCCCAGGCCTTAAGAAGGGAGCTGGAGCAGCGGGAGGCGCTGATCAAAGCCAAGGCCCAGCAAATGGAAAAACTGCGGCAGGAAAAAGACGCCCTGCTCCAGCAGAAGGAGGGGCAGCTGGTGCAGCTGCGCCAGGATATCACCGCCGGCCGCTATATTTAGGCCGGTATAGGCGCTAAAAATACGGGCGCTACTAAATACGGTATCTATTTAAATAAGGAAAGAATTTCAACGCAAGGAAACAACGGCCGGAGCGGCCGGGGGGAGGAAAAAACGGGCGGACGCGTGCACACGTCCGCCCGTTTTTATGCTGTTTGGGAAAAAACTCAATAGGTTCCGGCAAAGCTGACCGCCGCCACCGGGTTGCTTAAAGCGCCGATGCCTTCAATCTCGCAAGTCACCTGATCCCCGGGTTTCAGGTAGCGGGGCGGGGCAAAGCCCATGCCCACGCCGGCCGGGGTGCCCATGGCGATGATGGTTCCGGGATAAAGGGTGATGCCCTGGGAAAGCTCGGCGATCACCTGGGGTACGGTAAAGATCAGCTGGGAAAGGCTGCTGTCCTGGCGCAGTTCGCCGTTGACATAAGCGCGGATCTTCAGCTCCGAGAGCTCCGGCAGTTCATCCCTGGTGACGATAGCGGGGCCCATGGGACAGAAACCGTCCAGACTCTTGCCCCGGTACCATTGGAGATGTTGCTTTTGCAGGGTACGGGCGCTGACGTCGTTTAAAATGGTATAGCCGAAAACATGATCCAGGGCTTCCTTTTCGGAAATGTCCCGGGCCGGTTTGCCGATGATCACCGCCAGCTCCGCCTCATAATCCAGGCAGTCGTCAAGCTGGCCGTACCAGGGGATCGGTTCCCCATCGGCGCTGGCCCTGGCCACCCGCTTGCTGAAATAGACCGGGTGTTCCCGGGGGCCGTGGAATTCCCGGCCGGCAAAACGGGCCGATTCCTTGGCATGATCCAGGAAATTGACGCCCAGGCAGATCACATCCTGCATGGGGTAGGGGATGGGGGCCATCGGTTTCACTTCGGCCAGGGACAGGCATTGGTCGTCCACATAATCCGGGATGTCCGGAATGGCCACCTGTTCGATCAGCTCCTGCATGTCGGCAAAATCCGGCAGGGGCCAGACATTTTGCCCGTCCGCGGTGAGTAAGCCGATATGGGCTTCCTCCTGGTAGATAAAGGTAATCAGCTTCATGGTTTTCTCCCGCTTTTTAGCTATTCCGCTATTTGTTTTTGAGGATGCGCTGCATGATCGGGGCCAGGGGCTGCAGCCATAAATCAAAGCCGCCGTTGTCCTCAATATGGCTCTTGGCCATAAAATTCAGGCCGCCGGGGGTCATTTCCTCCGCCAGTTCCCGCAGGCGGGTCGGATCCGCTTCATCCGCCTGGCGGCTTAAGGCCGCGAACATAGCGGTGGTATAGGATTTGGCCACCGCTTCCGGCAGGCCCATGGCGATCCCCCACTCCATGGTCTGGGCCAGCAGGGTAAAATAGGAAGCGATATAAGCGGTGATGGCGGCCAGCACCGCGGCGTCATAATCGGTTTCCACCGCCACCACCCGGCCCAGGGGAGCCAGGAAATCCGTGATGGCCTGATTGGGCGGGGTCTGGACAATGGGCCCGTAGCGGTGGGCAATGAAGGATAAGGGCACTACATGGGCCACGCCGGCCTTGGGTCCGGTCCATTCCAGGATTTGCCGGGGCGAAACATCCGCCACCAGGTTGATGAGATACTGTTCCGGCCGGAAGCGGAGGGACTGGTAAATCTCCCGGCCGATTTTGGGCAGCACCGCCACGAACAGCCAGTCCGCCTCATCCGCCACCTGCTGATTGTCTTGGGCGATCCGCACCCGCTCCGGGAAAGCTTTTGCCAGGGCTTGGGCTTTCTCCGGGTTCCGGGGGGAAACGATAATGGGATAGGGGCGGCTTTCATCCCGGCATAAGCCGGTGGCAATGGCGGAGCTGATGACGCCGGTGCCGATAAAGCCCACGGTGGGCAGTGGTTTGCTAGTGGTCATGGGATTAAGGTTGTTCCTCCGTTTCCTGGGGGGTTTCCTGAACAGCTTCCTCTGCCGCGCCGCCTTCCAGGGCTTCGGCAGGCGTTTCCTGTTCGGGTATTAATTGCTGGAGATAATCCTGCAGCTCGGTCAGATAGCGGCCATAGGCGGCCCAATCCCCTTGCTGCTGGCTTTTGACCGCGTTTTCATAAGCCTGGTTGGCTTTCAGGGCGATCTCCTCAAAGGTCAGATCAGCGCCTTCCGGCCGCTCTTCCTCGCCATGGGTATCGGCAAAGCCGGAGGAAGCGCCTTCCCCGAACATGCTGTCCAAAGCCTGGGCCAGGGTGGATTCATAGGCGATCCGCTCATTGTAGTAGATGATGACCCGCTTCACCTCCGGCAGGGAGGAATTGGAGCTTTCCAGGTAAATGGGCTCCACATACATCAGGGAATCCTCAATGGGGATGGTGAACATATTGCCCCGGATATAGGTGGAACCGGAGCTGTTCCAGAGGGTGAAGTCCTGGGAGATTTCCGTGTCCTGGTTGATCAGGGATTCCACCTGGCGGGGGCCGTAAATGGTCCGGCCCTTGGGCATCTGGTACAGCACCAGGTCGCCGTAGTATTCCCCGTCGTTCCTGGCCACCAGGAGGGAGATCATATTATCCTTGCCCGAGGGGGTGTAGGGGATGGAATTGATGAATTCCGCCTGGCCCTCGCCGGGCAGCTTCATGATATAATAGGTGGGGGTCATATACACTTCTTCAGTGCCGTAGATCTCCTTGGCAATATTCCAGCCGTCCTCGTTCTGGTAGAAGACGTTCACATCGGTCATGTGGTATTTCTGGTACACATTGGCCTGGATGGTGAACATGGTATTGGGATAGCGCAGATGGGCCTTTAAGCCTTCCGGCATCTCCTCAATATTCTTGAACAGCTTGGGATAGATCTTTTGTAAAGTGATGGCGATGGGGTCGTCCGGATCCACGATATAGAAATCCGTGGTCCCGTCATAGGCGTTGATCACCACTTTGACGGAATTGCGGATATAGTTGATGCTGCCGTCCCCGGCAAAAGGCTCTGAATAGGGGTAATAGCTGCTGGTGGTATAGGCGTCGAAGATCCAGTACAGGCCGCCGTCGGTGGTGACGATATAGGGGTCTTCGTCATAAGCCAGGAAGGGGGTGATCTTGCCCACCCGCTCGATGACATTGCGGTTGATCAGGATGCGGGAATCGCTGTTGATATTGGTGGAAACCAGCAGCTTCAGGCTCCGCTCCCGGAGGGCGAAGAGAATGCGGTTGAAGAAGTTCAACCTGATGCCGGCGTCCCCTTCATATTCGGTATAGACATTGCTCTCGCCGGAAGGGTAGTCGAACTCCGGCTCATCGGTATTGACCACCACGTAGCTGTTGGTCAGCTCGCCGAAATAAATCTCCGGCCGGGTGATTCCGATTTCCGCCACATCGGAGACGGGGGGGATATTGTGGATCAGCATATCCGGCTGGCCGCTTTCCGTCACCTTGTCCACCCGGGAAAGAGTAACGCCGTAGCCATGGGTATATTTGATATGGGTGGTCAGCCATTGGTCGTTGACCGCGCTTTCGTCGATCTCCCTGGCGGAAAGGAAAGCCTGGGTATAATCGCCGTTGACCATATAGCGGTCCACATCCACATCATTGAACTTGTAGTAGAGGCGGATGCTCTGGGTCTGGTTGTAGAATTTCAGGGCCGGCTCATAGTCGTTGATGCGGATATTGGAGATCGTCTCGGTATTGTTCTTGATATCCTCAGCGGTCAGGTTGTTTTTGGCGGCGAAATCCCGGATCTGGATATCCTGCAAATCATAAGCGTAGCGGGTGAAGGCGATATTGTTTTGCAGATAAGCCTGCTCCTTATTCAGCTCGTCCGGCTCAACGATCAGGTTCTGCACCAGCATGGTGACAACGCCGCCCACTATGGAGACGGCCAGCAGCGCCGCGGGTATCATCAGGATAGGCTTCAGCTTGCGTTTATCATAATGCATCAGGAACCAGATTGCGCCCAGCAAAGACAGGGCGATCAGCAGCCGGTAGACCCAAAGCTGGATATTGATATCCGCGTAGCCGGCGCCATAGACCACGCCGGAGCTGGAGGTGTAGAGCAGGGAGAACTGCTTGAGAAAATAGTGAAGGGCCAGCATCAGCAAAAACAGCACCCCCAGCACTTTCAGCTGACTGGAGGCAATATTCAGCAGCCGGGACAGGGTATTCCTGTTCAGCAGGCCGCCGGAGCGCTGATAATTGCCAAAGGGATTGGGCTGGTCGCCGAACATCTGCCCGAACATGCCGCCGAAGCCCTGGCCGGTTCCGTCCTGGCGAGTTTCCTCGTCCAGGAAAGCGGGGCGCCTTTCCTTCAGCAGCGTGATATAGTAGATCAGGTTTACCGCGGCAAAGCCGATGATGATGCCGATCAGGATATTATTGATGCTGCTGATGAAATCCAGCTTGAAGATATAGAAGCTCACGTCCCGGCCAAACACCGGGTCGGCGATATTGAAGTCCGTGCTGTTGACGAACTGCAGGATCTGGAACCAGAGCTTATTGGCAATGGAAAAAGCGGCGATCAGGCCGAAGACAGCGCTGATAGCCAAGGCCCAGCGGTTGACGGCCTTTTCCGAACGGCCCATGTCATAAGCGCCGATTTTCCGGTAATAGCCCTTTTTCATGGCCATCAGGTAAAAATAGCAGACCAGGGTGATGATGATAAAGGCGGGCACGCCGAATTCCAATTCGGTGACCAGCTGCTTGAAGAAGACGCTGATATAGCCTAATTCCTGAAACCAGAGCAGGTCGGTGAGGAAGCCTACCAGGGCGAAGAGGAGTATCACCACGGCAATAATGGCAATCAGCAATAAACGGCTTTTCTTTTTCAAAATTTGCTCCTTTCTCTTTCCGTCTTACAGATTCTGGTACGTCAAAATATAGTATAGCACAAACCCCGCCTGCCCCGCAAGGCTTGTTCCGGGATAAAAAGAGCAGCGCGCCAATGAACAGGCGCGCTTCCCGGCTAAAACTTGCGGCTGCCGCCGCCGTGCATCCGGCCGCTGGAACCCCTATGGATCGTGCTCCTGCCGCCGCCCCCGCCGCCGCCCCCGCTCCCGCCGCTGACGCGGCTGCGCCTTTCCGAGCTGCGGAGGAACAGGTCATTCTGGTTGAGCAGGGCAAAGTTGCTGTTGGCATAGGTATTGTAAACATAGGGGGAGCCCTTCAGCCGGTAGCGGCTGACCGTGGCCTGCCGCTTGATCAAAGCGATGGCCGCCGCCACGATCAGGGCGACGCTGATCTCCAGGAGGGTCAGGCTTTTCCGCACCCGGATCTCCCCGGTTTCCTCGTCATAAGTATACTGGTCCCCGGGGATGCCGGCCTCCAGATAATGGGCTGTGGCGTTTAAGCTGTTATAGGCGGCATTGGCATAGTCGCCGTTAGCCAGATAGCCTTCGGCAAGATCTAAAATGGCTTCGATGCGGCTGTCCGTCAAATAATAGATCATGTCCCCGGTGGTAGAAACGGCCATTTCCCGGTTATCCATATCGATGAGGAACAGGACGCCGCTGGCTTCCTCCCCGTAGCCGAAGCCGTTCTGGTCATAAAAATCATCCGCATACTCCCGGCTGGTTTTGCCTGCCGCGTCGTCAATGGTCAGCAGCACGAAATCCAGAGGCCAATGAGCCTGCAGCTCCATGATCTGATCCTGCAGCTTGACCTCATCGTCGGAGTAGATCAGCCCGGCGTCGTCAAAGACCCGGGTTGGTTCCTGGGCCAGGCTTTGGCCCAGGGCAGGCCCGGCCCCCAGGGCCAGGATCAGCAGGGCCAGGCCCAGGCAGGCCCCGGCCGGGGCTTTTGGCAAAAAGGACTTTTTCATATGAACAGCCACCCCCCCAGCAGCAAGAGCCCGGCGATCAGGCTGAACCACAGGGCGGTATTGGCCCAGAGCCGGGGCTGATCAATGGGCAGCGCGCCGCAGGCCGCGCCGCTTTGCCCGTTCATGGCATAATGGTAAGTACGCCCGTCCCGGCCCCGGTAGGTCAGCACCCAGGTGGGCAGCAGGCAATATTTGTAATCAGTTTTGGTATAAGCGGTTTGGGTCTGGCCGGTCAGGGTATGGTAGCCGCTGGCGGAGCGGATCTCGCTTTCCACATAGCCCAGCAGCTCTTTTTCCACGCTTTCCCGCACCGCCTCCGCCGCCACATCCCGCTTTTCCGCCAGGAAGCCGGAAAGATAGGCCGGGGCAAAGGCTTTGGCCAGGGTCATATCAAAGGGATGGACGCCGTCGGCCAGTTTTCGGTCGGCCTGGGACAGGGCGGGGCGGGCCAAATTCTGGAAATCCACCGCCAAATCCCGCTCCACGCTGAAATAATTGGTAGTGGTCACCTGATAATCCCCCCGGGTGGCAGTGGTCACCGTGCTGCCCTGGCCCTGAAAATGGGCCTGGCCCTGATAATCGGCCAGCCAATAAGGGTAATAGACGCCGTTCATGGTTTCGATCTGCTGTTGATCGAAAAAATCTTTGGGCACAAACTTTTTCCCCCTGGCCCAGGCCAGGAATTTGTCAATGGCCTGCTCCCGGTCAATGGCGAAAGGCAGCACCCATTGGGGCCGGTATTCCCGTTCCAGCCGGCCGGCCAGGACCACCGGGTTATGGCAGAAATAGCAATAGGTGGCGGCGGTAGTCTCATTGGTGACGATTTCCGCGCCGCAGCTGGGGCAGGAATAGAGGACGCCGGCCTCCCCGTCTTCGCCGGGCTGTTCCGTTGGTTGCGGCTGGCCGGCGGATTTTTGCGCCTGCTCCGCCTCATAGGCGGCCAGGGCGGCTTCGTCAAATTCGCTGAGGCAATAGTCGCAGCCGAAAAGCTGTTTGGCCGGGTCAAAGGTGACGGGGCCGCCGCAATTGGGACATTTGAAGGATAAGGTTGGCAAGGAGATCACGCCTTTCCGGAACCAATTTTTATAGACAGAACATTATACCATAAAAAGCAAGGAAATTTCCAGAGCCTGATTGGCTCCGTAAGGCGAGCCGGGCTGAAAAAAAGTTTGCAATTCCTTATATTATGTGGTATGATATCGGCGTAAGCGTTGCTGGTCGGAAGTGGGTTATGCCCACTTTTTCTTTTGCGGGGGCTGAGGAATGGCAAAAAAAACCGTGGTGGTTGATTATAATCAGATCGAGCGCCAGGTCTGGGAACTGGCTGAGCCCCTGGTGGCGTCTGCCGGCGCCCAGCTGATCGATGTGGAATATCTGAAGGAAGCGGGCGAATGGTACCTGCGCTTTTATATCGACAGGGACCCGGCTGTGGATCATGATTTATGCGAAGCGGTCAGCCGCTTGCTGGATCCGGCTTTGGACGGCGCGGACCTGATCAAACAAAGCTATTATCTGGAAGTCAGTTCCCCCGGCCTGGAGCGGCCTTTGAAGCGGGAAGAGGATTTCCGGCGCTATGCCGGGGCTCAGGTGACGGTTCAGCTCTACGCGCCTTTGCACGGCGTCAAGACTTATAGCGGT
>DAIMZM010000040.1:0-20728 GCA_036733985.1 Bacillota bacterium | reverse complement strand
AATGCCGCTCCAGCTCCGCCAGTTCATGCCGGACCGCCGCCATCTGCGTGCCGCCGGGGCCGCCGGCCAGGAAAAGCAGCACCGGTTTGTCCTGATCCCAGCCCCGCAGGCTGATCCACTGCTTTCTGCCGTTCAGCTCCAGCTCGGTTAATTCCGCAATGCTGTTGGCCGGGCTCTGGCCGTTTTCATCAATAATCCGGGGCGTGGCCGCGGTGATTTGGGTCAGGGCTACCAGCCCCAGGTTCAAAACCAGGGCGGCGGCAAAAACCAGCCCGGCTTTCTTCAGGCGGACGCGCTGCCGGGTATCGGACTTGCCCCTGCTACGGGCTATCATCAAGCGGATCAGCAGGAGCAGCCCAGAGATGAGAGCTAAGGCGCATAAAAGGGACAAAAGGAGAAACACCAGTACGATAATCATATAAACCTCCGTTAGCCTTTAATATAAACGCTTTCCAGGGCATTGCCCAGCAGCGGAACGTCAGTGACGCGGCTGTCCTGCAGGGCCAGTCCGTTTTGCTCCGCCAGGCTTTTGATCAGGCTGAGCTTTGCCAATTCATTCAGGGGTTCGCGGAAAACCAGGGCGCCGTTGCTTTTCAAAGACCGGGCCAGGGCGGGCAATACCTCCTCCAGCTCGCCTTGGGGGATATCATGCAGAACAAAATGGCAATAGACCAGATTGAAGCTTTCTTCAGCCAGCAGCGGATGCCCGGGCGCGCTATGCCGGAAGGAGACGTTGTTGTATTTGCCCAGGGTTTTGCGGCAGGCCTTCAGCCAGCGCTCTGAAATATCCAGACAGGTCAAATGCCCCTGGGGCAGCCTTTCCGCCGCATAGTAAGCCACCGTTCCCAGGCCGCAGCCAAAATCCAGGGCCTGCTCCCCGCCTGCCAGGGGCAGACGGTCGGCAAAGGCTTTGTACACGGATCTGCCGCCCAAGACAAAGGCCAGCCTGGTCAGAAACATTTCTAAAAAAGCCGGTTCATGCCGCACCGTTCATCACCTCACCATAAAAATCAGCTGTATAACAGGCTCAATGCTAGTTTAGCAAGGGAACCTGTCATACAGCTGATAAAAACCTTACATCTACCTTAAATCAGCCGCCTTAAATCAGCGGCGCCGTGATCCGGAAGGCAGCGCCTTGGCCGCCCTGGCCCAGGGTCAGATCGCCGCCATGGGCCTGGGCCATCTTTTTAGCAATGGCCAGCCCCAAGCCGCTGCCGCCGGTGGCGGCGTTCCGGGCATCGTCCCCACGGACAAAGGGCTTGAAGATGTCGTCCGCCAGATAGGCGGGGATCCCCTGGCCGTCATCGCGGAAATCAATGACGGCCTGCCGCCCTTGCCGCTTCAGGCTGATAATCACGGTTGTTCCCGGCGGATTATGCCGCAGCGCATTGTCCGCCAGGTTTTGCAGGATCCGGCCGAACCCATGAATATCCAGCAGGGCAAACATGCTTTCTTCGGGGATATCGAAGGCATAGTCGAAGCCCGCCTGCTCCAGCTGGGGTACCAGCTCGCCGCAGACTTGCCGCAGATATTCGGCAAGGTCGGTCCGGACCGGCTTTAATGAGAATGCCGGGCTGTCCATTTGCGAAAGCGCGAACAGTTCCGTCAGCAGCCGGTTGGCCCTTTGGCTATTGTGCCGGATGACTTGCAGGTACGCCTCCCGTTCCTGCAGCGGCAGGTCCGGCTTTTGCATCAGCAGCTCCGCATAGCCTTGGACGCTGGCCATTGGATTTTTAAGATCATGGGAGATATCCAGAATCAGCTGCCGCCGGTCGTTTTCCGACTTTTTCCGTAAGGCGATTTCCTGGCCGATCCGGGCGGCCATGTCGTTGAACGTATCCTGCAGCTCGGCAAACTCATTTTTCAGGCGCAGGTCTACCCGGGCGGAATAATCGCCTTCCCGCAACAGCCTGGTGCCATGGGCCAGCTTTCGCAAAGGCACGGTAATGCCGGCCGCGGTGATCCGGGAATAAATAAAGGTGAACAGCAACAGCAGCAGCCGATAAATCAAGGCCACCAAGGCCAGCGCCCCGCCGGCCTGCTTGAAATCATTGGCGGAGGCGTTTTTATTATAGGCCAGTGAAAAATCCAGCCGAAGGGAGGTGGGGAAAGTAACGATGAGCCAAAACGCGCCTTCCGGCTGATAGAGAATATCGTAATGGTAGGGCCGGTTTTTGCTTTCCAGCAGAAATTCCGTAAATTCCCCGGCGCTGAGCCGGCTTTTGCCAATGGTATCCAGGCCCCGGGAATAAACCACCCGGTAGTCCTGATCCACCACCTGCACGCCGCCGCCGTTTTCCACCACGGGGCCGGCGTCGATCTGCCGGTAATCCGCTTTGATAATGGCGCTGGCTGGATAGCGGTTTTTTTCCAGCGTATCCGCAATCAAACCGCTGGCCAGGGAGAGCAGCGCAAAAGCCAGCAGCGTGGCCAGGATCGTCAGCAGGAAGATCACCGCGTAATTGGTGAAAAACTGATTGGACAGCTTGCTTTTCACGGCTTTTCACCAAGATAATGCAGCTTATAGCCAATGCCGCGAATGGTTTTGAGATACCGTGGCTTTTGCGGATCCGCTTCAATACGGCTCCTGATGCGGCTGATATGCACCATCACCGTGTTGTCGTCGAAATAGTATTCCTCATCCCACACCGCCTGATAGAGCTGCCTTTTCGTGAAAACCCTTTCCGGGTTTTCCATAAAATGCAGCAGCAGCCGGTATTCCTTGGCCCCCAGCTGGATAGGTTCGCCATTCTTGAAGGCGCAGCATTTTTCTTTGTCTATGGCTAAATCCCCATAGGTGATGACAGCGGCTGCTTTTTCTCCGGGCCGCTGATAATCATTGCTCCGGCGCAGCTGGGCACCGACCCGGGCCATCAGCTCGACAATAGAAAAGGGCTTGGCCAGATAGTCGTCGGCGCCCAGCCCCAGGCCCAGCACTTTGTCCATGTCGTCTGTCCGGGCGGTGAGGAAGATCACCGGGACGGTGCTGGTTTCCCGTATTTTGCGGAGCAGATTAAAGCCGTCCATCAGGGGCATCATCACGTCCAGGATCGCCAGATGAACGTCCTGCCCGGTCAGGATCTCCCAGGCTTCCTTACCGTTTTGAGCGGTCAGGGCGGTATAGCCGTTTTCCTCCAGGCTGATCTTGATCAAGTTGCGAATATCAGGCTCGTCGTCGGCGATGAGAATATTCATAGGCTTTTCGGCATCTCCCGTTCATTCCGCATTGTCCGCCAAGGGCTGGCCAATGGCATGGCCGCCCGTTCATTTCCGCCGCTGGGTTATCGCGCCCACCACCACGCCTAAGCCAGCGCCCAGGCACAGCCAAAGGGGCAGATCGCCCAGGAGGGCTCCCAGCAGCACCCCAACGGCAGCCCCCAGGCCAATGGCCGCGCCCATGCTCCAATAATTTGCCAAGGCCTGCTTTTTTTCCTGCTTTGCCATAATCCCTACCTCCTGCCGGCGGCGCTGTCACCTGCCGGCTGTTTTTTTCTTATTGACAGCTATTGATAGCTGATAGTTACCGGCTGTGCGTTGGCATTGAAATAAAGGCTATCCCCCGCCGGATAATGCCAGACCGATTGCAGGACGGTCGGCTGCCAAAGCCCGTTTACCTCTTGATAAGCGCTGAACAGGGCCGACCACTCCGCCTCTGTCTCCCTGCCGTCCATGCCGATGGCCGTCCGGTCGGCTGTGCGGAAGGAAAGCAGCTCGCCCGTATCGGCGAAAGTAAAAATGCCGCTAGCGGTCAAACCCTGCCACGTGATCGCTGCCTGAGCCCGGGTTTCGTCGACCGGCGTCCAGCTGACGAAATCCTGCAGCGCGGCAGCGGGAACCAGCAGGCATTCCGCCAGCCAGGTGACCAGGCTGGCGGAATCCAGGCTGGCTCCTTGCTGATTGAACAAAGGGATGATTTTGGCCAGCCGCCCTTCCATGCCGCCTTTACCGTTAGCCAGGGAATCCAAGCCTTCGAAGGGCAGGCCGTAAAGGGAAGCGCTGATCAAGGCATAACGTTCCGGGCGTTCCACCAGATTAAACTGCTGATAATCGATGGGGATGATCCTGTCCGTTGCCAGCGCAAAATCCACCTGGGTAAAAGACGCCCGCATCGAGGACATCTTGGGCGCGCCCAGATAGCCGGAGCGGATGAAATAGCGCCGCACCGGCTCTGGCAGGGAGCTGATCTCCGCCTCTGTAAATACGCCGTCTCCTGGTTCCGCCAGGGCCAGCTGCTGGGCGACGGTCTGCTGAAAGCGCTGGGAGAGCGGCGAATAAGGCAGGCGGAAAAAAATCAGGGCCAGCAGGAGCAGCAAAACAACCAGGCTGATGAGTATCCACATGGTCCTAAACCTCCGTTTCTTCATCATGCCGCCCCTCCCGCCGGATATTGGCCGCCAGCTTCCGCAGCAGCGCTGCCAGGGTCTTTAGCTCAGTTGGTTCAAAACCGGCAAACAGCCCGTTGATAAAACGCGTCTCCATCCCTTCCCGCTGCCGCAGATGGGCCAAACAAGCTTCGGTTAAGCGCACCCGCAGCATTCTGGCGTCCCGGCTGTCTTTCTCCAAGCGGACAAAGCCCTGCCGCTCCAGGATCAACGCCATCTTTTTCACATTCTGCCGGGAACTGCCGATGCAGGCCGCGATCTCGGAAAGCGCGGGCACGCCAGGCTGACAGCTTAAGACGCCGGCCAGGAACAGCCACTGCTTCACCGTCAGCGCCGGATCCAGCCGGTCCCCCAGCAGCTGCAGCTGATTGGCCAAGGTGAATAGGCTGCCAAAAATATAAGCTTTCTCCCGCTCCGTCTCCATCACAAAAGCCTCCCCCAAAAACAGTAACCGGTTTCCTAAATTATATGCAACCGGTTACTGTTTTGTCAAGGGTTTTTTCAGCAGGAGCAAGCGGATTAAGCGCTCTATTTTTTACCAAACATAAGGAATCAACCGATACCTGGTCTTTTGCATATAGGCTGCGTAGCCTGGCAAACCGGCTGTCAGCAAGGCTTCTTCATTCCTGATCCGCAAAACCAGGGCAATAGGCAAGATCAGCATGGGGATCAGCGCGATGTAAGACCCCAAGACCAAGGGCATGGCCAAAAACAAGAGCAGCGCGGCGAGATACATGGGGTGGCGCAGCACCGCATAGAGCCCGGTCATGATGACAACCTGGCCTTTCTGTATTTCCACCACCCTTGACGCATAAGCGTTTTGCAAGACGGCCGCGGCATAGAGCAGGTAGCCGATGAGCATGATCACCCAGGCCGCCGCGGACACCGCAAAGGGGGCCTTACTCCAGCCAAAACGGTAATCCCAGCCGGCCAGGGCGAAAGACGCCAAAAAGAGGAGGCCGGTAAGGGCCACATAACCTTTTTGCGCCTTTTCGCTTTCCTTTGCTTTCAGCCGCTTGGCTAATGTTTCAGGATATTTGATCAGTAAAATCAGGCCCATGGCCAGCATCCAGAGGCAGAGCGAAAGAATCAGTACCCAGGCGTTTGGATAACGCAGGGTACCGGCGCAGCTAAAAAGCGGAATACCCAGCAATAAAAAGCCCAGGATGCCTTTGATAACCATTTGAATAAGGAGCAGCGCTTTTTTATTCATGCCATCTCTCTCCTTAGCGCCTCCAATCAGTGGCGGTTCCCCGTTTCAAAACACCATTTCGCGATCTCCGCAATCAGGGGCAGCGGCAGCGGCTGCTCATAGGGAAACTGCACCGCGCCTTTGCTTGTCTTATATCCGGCTAAAGGGCCGGCAAAATGTACCATTGCTTCCGGGCCTGGATAAATTCCAATATGCTTTTTAAACGCCGCGAAATGAATGATGTTGCGCTGCTGCCAGTAAGTCGGCATACGCCAGGAAATACGTTCCTCCGCCTCCGGCAGCGCGGCGCGGATGGTATCCCGGACCTGATTTAAAAGCGGCCGGAGATCTTCGGGTTGAACGGCAAGATATTCGTCCACCGTTTTCGGCGCTTCGCCGCAGTAGTGATCCTGGTTGATATTCCTGAACGCCCGCCCGCATTTGGGACATTGCCACATCGTCCGCCACCTCTCCCTCTCCGTAATTGCAACTTTGATACTGCCGCCCGGTTGCTGGACAGAATGCGGAAATCCTTCCGGGACCGGCGATACGGTTGCGTTCGCAATTTTAATGCTATTCTCCAGGTGCAATTTCGATTCCTGCCAGGATACCCATCAGGTAGCCCGGCTTTTGTTATCTTCCCCCGCTCCTCCTTTTAATTGTGACGGCTGGTATTCCGTGCTATACTGGTGTTGGCGGAGGGGTGCTGAATATCTACATGCCGAACGGGAACTGGTCAATAGGAGATGGCTAATAATCCGGACGTTATAGGAGGTTGCTTCATGAGAATGCCGGAAAAGATCGGGGTGGGAATGATTGCGCCATGCGGCGTAAACTGTCTTGCGTGCAGCGCACATTTGCTCGGCAAACAGCCATGCCCCGGCTGCCGGGCGCCGAATGAGGCAATCACCCGGAAAAGCTGCCGGAATTGCGTCAAAAAACAATGCGCTTTTGAGCAAGGCTTTCAATGGTGCTTTGAATGCGGCCGTTTTCCTTGCGCCCGCATAAAAAGCCTTAATCAGCGGTATCGGCAAAATTACGCTGTGGATTTGATCCAAAACGGCTTGGATGCAAAGCAAGACCCGGCTGCTTTTTTACAGGCGCAAAGAACGCGTTTTGCCTGCGGGTCATGCGGCGGGATAATCGACCAGCATCATCAGCGCTGTAGCGAATGCGGCAAGGCCGCGGACAACAAATGAAAGCGCCGTCAATACAGATTCTTTGAGCTCAAAGGGGGCGGGTTATGTTTAATGCCGGAAGCAGAATCGTGAACAATTGGCTTTATGCTATTCCAGAGGGGTTTGTGTTGATTGATACAGGCTATGAAAACGGATTCGCCCGCTTTAAGAAGCGATTATCTTCACTGAACATAGAGGTACGGGACATCCGCTATATCTTTTTGACCCATGCCCATGACGATCATGCAGGTTTTTTGAAGGAGATTCTCGGGGAATCCCCTGATGTGCAGGTCATTATGCACCCTAAAGCAATAGAAGCGCTACATCGTGGACAAAATTCATTTGCCGGGGGATGCAGCGGCCGGCTGGCTCTTTTTTTCTGTAATTTTATGCGGGTGCTGGGAAAAGGCGCCCATCGTTTTCCACCGTTGAATAGAGAATTTGAGAAAAGATGTATTCTGGTGTCGGAACCTAATCGTGAAGCGCTGGGGCTAAAACTACATGGTTCAATTATAGACACACCGGGGCATACCGCCGACTCTCTTTCGCTTTTTCTGAACGACGGCAGATTGTTTTGCGGAGACGCCGCCATGAATGGCTTACCCAGCCTGCACAAGACAACAATCTGGGTAGAGGATAAAGAAGCTTTTCTGCGATCCTGGCAAACCATCATTGGGCTTAAACCGGTAAAGATTTATCCGGGACATGGCCGCCCATTTGATTACGGTGAATTGGAGAAAAATGCCTGTCAGGCCCGGAAAATGAAACTATATCCCTTAAACGGCGCATGAACGCGGGCTGGAATCCGCATAATCATGTTCAGCTTCCGCGGGAAACAATAGGCGTGATCTCTGCCCGATAAATGCCGGTTTTACAATTTTATAATCATAGTTGTCCATTATTATTTAAGGCAGATTTAAGCTTAATTCAATCTGTATTTCAGACTCATTTGCTAAGCTAGCGGTAAGCCTGAAATACAGATTTTTCATTGGCCAAATCATTCTGCAAAAAGAAAGGGCGCGGTTCATATGAATGAAATGAAAATGCCACTGATGTGGAAGTATGTCTTACATGCTTACCTATTGTTTTGGGTCATGGTTTTAGGGCTGGGGGGGTTGGCTTCCCAGGTGTTCCACGCCCCGGCAGCCGTTATGCAATGGATTGTGGTACTGTGCAGCTGGTCGCCCACCGTCGCGCTGCTTCTCCTGCTTAAAACCCTTAAGCCCCGGCTGACGGTCAAGGGATTCTATCGGAAGGCTTTTCAAGACAAACTGAAAACCGGCTTTATTTTGATCATACCTGTTATAGCCACAGGCATTCTCTTGCTCACGGCCTGGATTCTCTCCGCTATGGGAAAAACAGTCCTGCCGCAGCTGACCGTTGTTCCCTCCGCGCCGTTGAATGCGGTCCTGTTTTCGGTCCTTCAGGGCGCGTCCGGAGAAGAGTCCGGCTGGCGCGGCTATCTGCGCCCGGAACTGGAAGAAGCATACGGGTTTATTAAGGGCAATCTGATTTTAGGCGTGATCTGGGCATTTTGGCATGGGCCCCTTTGGTTTGTCGCCTCCGGCTATAGCGGCTTGCCGTTACTGATTTATATTGTTGAAAATATCGCGGTGATGACGGCATTAACGGTTATCATGGGCGTATTGATGAAGAGGTGCGACAATCTGTTCATCGCGTTCTGGGTGCATTTCTGCTTTAATCTCTCACTGAGCTTCTGCCCGGATGATGTTTATTTCTTTGCGCTATTTTCCCTACTGTACTTGGCGGTTGCCATGGCTTTTTTAGGGATTCACTTGAAATCCGCTGACCCTGAAAAGGCCGCGCCCCCGGAGCCCCGGCGCATCTGACGGCCGCCTCTATCGGACGAGCTTCCGATTTATTACCCCCGTCCATCCCGAATAACACCTGAACTGCGCCGGCGGAAAACATTGGTCTGTATGTTGTAATTCCAACATACAGGTTTGATGGCCGCATGGTAAAATGTAGGGTGAAACTAACTAATGAGGAGGCGTAGGGTCATGATCGAACAGGTTTTTACCTTATCCAGAGGCAATGAAAAGGCTGTCGACAGGGTTATCTTTGATGACAACCTGCACTATCTGCACATGATCTTTAACAAAGGCGAAGGACTGCCGGAACACCTCTCCAATTCCAATGTGTATATGACGGTTATCCGCGGCAGGCTTTCCATCGGCCTCAATGAACAAAAAATTCATGAATACGGCAGCGGGACTCTGCTGAAAATCCCCTTCCAGACTAAGATGAATGTCCACAACCAGCATAACGAAACCCTGGAACTGATCGTGGTCAAAGCGCCTGCCCCGCAAAGCTAACGGTCAGACCTGATAAATAGGCAGGCTACTTTCAAAAGGAGGGGCTCTCATGGGCAAAGCGACACAAGATTTGCGCAAGGAACATGACGCGATCCTTTACGTCTTGCAGATACTCGACCGGATGATGCAGCCGGTTGTCAGCGAACCGGAAACCCAGCTTCGCTATTATGGCGAATTGCTCTATTTCCTGAAAATCTTTGCTGACAAATGCCATCACGGCAAAGAGGAAAATTATTTATTCCAGGCCCTTGTCCAGCAGGGCATTCCTAACGAAGGCGGGCCTGTGGGCGTCATGCTGCAAGAGCATGAGAAGGGGCGGGACTACATCGCCCAGATGGGCCGCAGCCTGAACGACCAGGATGTCAACGGTTTCAACAGCGCTGCCGCCCCATACCGCGACCTGCTGCGCAGCCACATCGAAAAGGAGAACAATGTGCTGTTCATGCTGGCTGATGAAGCGCTGGACGAAGAGATGCAAGACCGGATGTTCGAACAATTCGAGCAGCATGAAGAAACCGTCATTGGCCATGGCGTCCATGAAAAGCTGCATGCCATGATCGATACCTGGGCGGAGGCTTTTGGCATGGAGTAGGTACAGATTTACCTGAAATGGCGGGTGTTATCCCTTTTCGAGCAGGCCGGATCCTATAATCAGGATCCGGCCTGCTTTTTACGCCTCACCCCTAGTATCATCCAGGGTATCCTTGCATAAGGACGCTGGAAGAACCCGTAAGCGTGCTAGGGTGGATGCGCAACCGGCCTTGATGCTGCGACGAACCCATCAAAGCGGCTTCATATTGGAAAGAAGCCCGGCAACCAGCGGGTTTCTTTCCATCATGCTCAAAAGCCGCAATCGCCTGTTCACCTTCAGGGTTATAACCCCCGATAGGCGTTGAGCCCTTGATCAGCGGATATACCGGTAATGCGCCAGAAACCTTCTTCCCTGCCCACCGTAAGCGTAGCCTGATAATCTCCAGCCGGTCCGGTAGAGGTCATTGTGGAAAGACAAAGGACGAATACATAGGTGTCCGCATCCGGGTTTTGGGTTGCCACAACTAAATAGCTTTCCACCCAGGGGCTTGACATGCCGGTCACCCAGTTGGGAGACGTCCCCTCCAATTGTTCCGCATATGCTTGCCTTAGCTGTTCGCTCATCACCGCGTATTGCAGAGCCGCGCTGCGCTTCATCAGCCCTTCCGCCCAAACGCTTACGGCCTCCCCCGGTTCCGGCACGCCCACATAGTCCATGGCCCGCATCAAAAGCCCGCTTCGCACCTCATATCGATTAACCTCGCCCATAGCGGCCATACCCCATAGATATTTGCAAACGTGTAAATAACCGGCGGCGTGAAATAACACCAAAACGAGCGCGCCTGGGAGCATCACGGCGACGCATAGCCGCCGGATACTTTTTGATGCAATGAGCCTCATAAAAAGCCCCCCGATGTTTTAAGCCGGTATATCTACGCCGCGGCCGGCGCGGCCGGGGCGGAAATGGAAGAGAAACAAACGGGATGCGGCGCGCCGGAATAAATCTATCCGCCAACAAATTGACGTATCGCATCAATTTTGGCTAACGCATCCTGTCTCCCCAATTGATATAATGCCCGCAATCTTTCCGGCCTTCTTTCCGTCCTTTTGACGTTAAGTTTTTTACTGGGCTGGAGCACGAATGTATTTCCGGCTTGTTTCAACTTATACAGTTCGTCAAGGGCGGCGTTATAAGCCTCATGCCGCGTTTTCATCGTATCAGCAATTGCAGGATACTTTCTCAGCATAATCCGGAACAATAGTACAATAGCGCTTTTCTTTTTTCTGTATCCTTCCGGTTGCGTCAGAATCACGATGTTCTTTTCATAGCCGATGGTGACACGATAAAACCCCCTCCTTCGGGAGGGGATTTTTTAATACTTACCTTAACTGATATAGCGAAACAGTATCCACCTATGATCCTTTACCGCATACTTCAATTCAAATAAAATCTCCCTATCCCCGAATATGGCCTTACAAAGGTACTGAAAGCTTGGCGATCCCCCGTACATTATCTGCTTGGTGTCCACTATCTCACTGATTTTAACGGTGTGCAGCTGCTGGTCCATGCCTTCAAAGCGGAACCGTAGCGGGCGGATCTCGCCTTCTGTCCCACATAAGGAGATCATTTCGATTGGCTTGTTCAACGCTGACAAGCTGACCGCCTCCCCGCAGAAGAGGATGATAGCTATATTATATGTCGAACATTCGTTCGTGTCAATCGGAAAAATCGACCATTTCAAAGAGCAATCTATGTGAAAGGGGCGGCGCTGTTCCCCTGAGCCGACGGGTTCCCGCGATCCCCTTGCGGGGATTTCGGCCAGTTCCCGGCTGGCCATCATCAGGCGGGCTGTTCTGTGATTTACCATTCAAGTATTTCAATGCCGGGCCCGGCTAGGTCTATGACGCAAGTGCCGCCCGGGAACAGATATATAGGTTCTTCTTGCCCTTCTAGCAATGGCTGGATGCCGCAAAGCACGGCTTCATATTCTGGTTCGGAGACCCTGCGGATGCGGAATGGGTATTTCGTGCGGAGCTTATCAATATACGCTCCCTGAGATTCTGCTTTCTTGTACTCCATAATGCTTTCCTTTCCCCGCTCTGCTGGCGGTCAGTTTGTGTACGCAATACCGTTCTTGTCGCACCATTCGCGGGCAGCTTTACGAGTCTTAAATCCGCGCTTGATATAGGTTGTGCCGTCGTGGATTCCCCAGCTTAATGCTTTGCGCTGTTCATCCCATGCGTAGCAGATATAGTTCATGTCCCTCTCCTTCCCGCCCGTATAGCCGGTAGCGCAGCTTTGATCGATTATTCAGTGACAAGGGTAAAACAATTGTCTATGACCACCTTATCACCGGGCTTCACTTCACCGATGTATTTTGTGGTGTAACCTCTTACACTGTTGTCCTTGACGCTCAAGGTGTTTACGCCTGTTGCTTTTAGTTCGTCGATTGTTATTGTCCTCATTTTCGCGTCCTCCCGTTTCTTAACTATTCCGCTTGACTTCTTGAGTAAAATATACCACATTATGATTATGTTGTCAAGCGTTTTGTTCAACATTTTTTACAGAATACTTGACTTCTTAGGCGCTATGGTTTAATATGGCCATAAGGAGGGGTGCTTATGGCCTATACAAGCAGAGAAACCCCCGTAATCACGGACGGCAAGGTTTTGCGCTGCCGGTTGCGCCAGATTATGGGAGAACAGAATAATATGAGAATCCAAGAACTTGCTGACCGTACAAACCTGAGACGGAATACAATATCCGCACTTTACAACGATAAGGCAACGCGGATTGATACCGTGACGGTCACCGCACTATGCGTGGCCCTGGATTGCACTCCCGGGGATCTTTTTATCTTGGATGATCTACAGGGGGATCAATAACCCTGCGGAAATAAAAAAGAACCCGGGCGATTGATCCGGGCCAAAACCGTGTAGGCTACGCGTAGGCTACCGCAATTTTTTTTACCTGTTTTCTTTGGTTAATATCAAAAAAGTAAGACCAGCCATCAATTAGGATAGCTGGTCTTACTTTTTGGTGCCGGTGGCCGGACTCGAACCGGCACGCCCGAGGGCACTTGATTTTGAGTCAAGCACGTCTGCCAATTCCATCACACCGGCTGATTTAGAACGCGAGATTTATTATACCAACAATAGCCGGGCTTTGCAAGAGGGAAAAGGAATTTTCCGCAAAAACAGCCCCGGCGCTGGGGAAGCGCCGGGGCCGCGCCTTCTTGCTGACATGATACTAAGATATACTAAGAGGGAAACAAAGCCGCTTATACGGGAACGTAGCTGACGTCTTTACCGGCGTTATTGGCTTCAACGCCCAGCATATTCAGCTCCACCCGGGCTTTGCCGGCCAGCCTGGTTTCCAGGAACGGTTTCGCCACCTGGGGGAACATGATATAGAGCAGGACGTCTTCCTCGGATTCGGCCAGCGCGCCGATTTCCCGCTTGGCCTCCGCATAAGAGGATTTGATCAAATCCGCCGGGCGGCAGGTGATGACCTCCGCATCGCCGATAACTTTACGCCGGATTTCTTCATTTATGGGCGCAGGCGGCGTGCCGTATTCCCCGCGCAAATAGGCCTTTACCTCATTGGTGGCCATCTTGAAGCGTTCGCCCAAACGGACATTGAGCAGGGCCTGAGAACCGACGATCTGGCTGGTGGGGGTGACCAGGGGCGGATAGCCCATATCTTCCCGCACCCGGGGCACTTCTTCCAGCACCTTGGGCAGCTTATCCAGCTCATTGCTTTCCTTCAGCTGGGAGATGAAATTGGAGATCATGCCGCCGGGCATCTGGTAACGCAGCACATTGGTATCCACCCGGGGATCCGTGTTGTCGAATTTGCCATAATGCTTGCGGATATCCTTCAGGGTCTCATTAATCTCGGCGAATTTGTCCAGATTCAGGCCGGTATCATAAGGGGTGTTGGCCAGGGCCGCCACCATGGTTTCGCAGGCAGGCTGAGAGGAAGCCAGGGCCATGGCGCTCATGGCGCAGTCCAGGATATCCGCGCCGGCTTCCACGCCCTTCAGATAGGCCATGGAGGCCATACCGGAGGTATAGTGGCTATGCATCTGTACCGGCAGGCCGGTACGTTCTTTGATTACTTTTACCAGCTTATAGGAATCATAAGGCAGCAGCAGGCCGGCCATATCCTTGATGGCGATGGAATCCGCGCCCATATCCTTTAACTTAGCCGCCTCATTGGCGAAATACTCATTATTGTGGATGGGGCTGATGGTATAGGCGATAGCCGCCTGCACCTGGGCGCCTTCCTTTTTCGCCGCGTACACGGCCCGTTCATAATTGCGCAAATCATTCAGGGCGTCAAAAATGCGGATGATATCAATGCCGTTGGCAACGGCCCGCTTAATGAATTCATCCACCACATCATCGGAATAATGCCGGTAGCCCACCAGGTTCTGGCCCCGGAGCAGCATCTGCAGCTTGGTTTTGCTAAAGGCTTTGCGCAGTTTGCGCAGGCGTTCCCAGGGATCTTCATTCAAAAAACGCATGCAGGTGTCAAAGGTGGCGCCGCCCCAAACTTCTACGGCGGCATAGCCTATCTCATCCATCAACGGGGCCACCTGTATGATATCATCGGTGGTAAAACGGGTAGCCAGTAGGGATTGATGTCCGTCACGCAGCGTTGTGTCACAAATGCCTACCGGTCTTGCCTTTGTTTCAGCCATGTTATTTCCTCCGTTCATTTTTTCGATAAAACCTGCCACCCAAACTTCATTAATATTAGGCATCATACCGCCCTGAACAGCGGTTGTCAACAGCTAATTTCTTTGCCCCTCCCCAAGCTGGCTTTTCACAAAACACCTGCTATAAATGGCTGTAAAGTGGCAAATTTCCGAATTGTCAAATTTCTATAAATCCGGTAGGCTTTTGCTGATCCTGGGGATCGCGCTCATCCGCAGCCGGGCTTGCCAAATCCAGTTCCGGCAGTTCCTGAACGCTGTTTAAGCCGAAGAATTCCAAAAAAGCCTGGCTGGTGCCATAGAGGATCGCCCGGCCCGCCCCGGTCAGGCGGCCGGTTTCCACAATCAGGTTTTTCTCCAGCAGCTTGGCCACAACGCCGTCGCTGTCCACCTGGCGGATAGCGCTGATTTCCGCCCTGGTGATGGGCTGCTTATAGGCGATGATGGCCAGGGTTTCCAGGGCGGCCTGGGAAAGCTGCTGAAACTTGGGCCGATACAGCCGCTCTACCAGGGGCGCGAACTCCGCCGCGGTGACGAACTGCCAGCCCCCGGCCACCTGGCGCAAGAGCAGGCCCCGGCCCTGATAATCTGCGCTTAGCTGTCCAACCGCCGCTTCCACCTGGCGCTGGGGCGCCTGTATCACCTGGGCCAGCTGGCTGCAGGTCAAGGGTTCCGCCGCCACGAACAGCAGCGCTTCCACAGCCCGCTTAACCTCCCCGGCGTCAGCCTCGCTTTCGTCAAGGGGCTGATCCGGCAGGGCCGGTTCTTGGGGTTCAAACGCCTTCATATTTGCTCAAATCCCCCGTATGCAGGTATATTTCCCCATAAAGCTCACTCTGGGATATCTTAACCACCCCTTGGCGGGTCAATTCCAGCAGGGCCAAAAAGGTCACGATATAGGCCATGCGGCTGGCGCAATGGGCAAAAGCGCTGGAAAAAGCCAGGCCCCGGGGCTGGTCGCAAACCAAGCGGTACAGCTGCTCCAGACAATCCCGCAGCGTCACCTGCTCCCGCTGTATGGTCAGCAATGCGCCTCGGCCCGCCGCTTTTTGCAAAACCCTGGTGAAAGCCGCCTGCAGATGGGCGACGGTTTTGCCGTCCAGGGGGTTTTCCCTGGTAAAAAGATCAGCGTAAAGCGCTGGCTCATTATCCCGGGAAAAATAACGCCGCTGCTCCTGATACATGGCGTCCATGGCTTCCGCCGCCTCTTTGAAACGCAGATACTCCAGCAGATCCCGTACCAGCCCGCTGCGGGCGTCCTCCTCCGTCTCCCCCTCTTCCTTGGGCAGGGCAGGCAGCAGCATCCTGGCCTTGATAGCCAGTAGCGTGGCGGCCATCACAATGAAAGAGGAGGCGATCTCCAAATCCATTTCTTCCATGGCTTGCAGATAATCCAGGTATTGGGCGGTGATATCCGCGATGGGGATATCGTAAATATTGATCTGGTTTTCCCGGATCAAATGCAGCAGCAGGTCAAACGGGCCTTCAAATATGGGCAGCTGTATGCCGTAAGCCCCTTCGCTCATTTAAATCTTCATGGCTTCCCGGACCATGTCCATGGTTTTCCTGGCTTCCCGCCGGGCCGCCTCGCTGCCGTCGGCAATGATCGCGTCCACCACCTGGGGATTGGCCTCATAATAGGCCCGCTTCTCCCGGATGGGGTCCATGAAGGCATTGAGCTTGGCGGTAAGCTTGTTCTTGCACTCGCCGCAGCCAATGGTTCCGGCTTGGCAGGCGGCGCAGATTTCCGGCTGCTCTTCCTTATTATAAAAGCCGTGGTAAGCATAAACGGCGCAGACCTCCGGATGGCCGGGGTCGGTTTTGCGGATCCGGGCCGGGTCGGTGACCATGCCCCAGACCTTGTCCTTGACTTCCTGAGCGGAAAAGGACAGGTTGATAAAATTATCATAGCTCTTGCTCATTTTCCGGTTGTCCGTGCCGGGCAAGATCTCGATCTGGGAAAAGATCGGCGCGGGCTCGGGAAAAATCTGCACGTCGTAAAGGTGATGGAAACGCCGCACCAGTTCCCGGCAGAATTCCACATGGGGCAGCTGATCCTGGCCCACCGGCACGCCTACCGGCCGGTACATCAGGATATCCGCCGCCTGCAGCAGCGGGTAGCCCAGGAAGCCGTAATTAGTGATATCCTTGCCCTGGGCGGCAAAAGCGGCTACCTGCCCTTTAAAGGTAGGCATGCGCTCCAGCCAGGACAGGGGCGTGACCATGGAAAAGAGCAGATGCAGCTCCGCATGCTCCTTGATGTCGCATTGATGAAAGATATGGCATTTTTCCGGATCCAGGCCGCCGCTGAGCCAGTCGATGACCACCTGCCGTTTATTTTCCCTAAGATGCCCGGTGTCATCGAACTGTGTGGTGATGGCATGCCAATCCGCGGTAAAATAGAAGCACTCGTATTGGTCCGTCAGACTGGCCCAATTCTCGATCACCCGCTGATGCCCCAGATGCAGCCTGCCTGTGGGGCGCATGCCGCTCAACAAACGCTCTTTTTCCGCCATAATGATTCCCTCCAAATTAATAGTATTGCGTGGCGCCGCCGCCCAGGGGCAGCCTGGCGCATTTATCCCATACCTACCAGGGTAAAGATCTGTTGTGTGAGCCAGCCTGCCGGGCGGGTGATGATCAGGCCCAGGATATCCAGGTCCGGCAGGCCGAAACGGGCCAGCAGGCTGGGGATGAACACCAGCAGCAGCAGGATGACGAAGCCGTAACGTTCCAGGCTTAAAACCAGATTCAGCTGGCTGTCCGGTAAAAGCCCGGCCAAAATCTTGGAGCCGTCCAGGGGCGGTACCGGGATCAGATTGAATAGGGCCAGCACCACATTGATCTGGACAAAATAAAAAAGAAAGTAGAACAGCCACTGTAAAAAGGCGGAGCCGCCGCTGGTGAAATGCCAGAGCAAGGACATCAGGCCCGCGCCCGCCAAGGCTTCCAGTAAATTCATCAGGGGACCGGCCACGGAAACCGCCATCAGCTTCCTTTTGCGGCTGCCTGAGAAATGCCAGGGATTCACCGGCACCGGCTTGGCCCAGCCAAAACCGGCCAGCACCAGCAGGAGCGTGCCCACCGGATCCAGGTGCCGGATGGGGTTCAGGGTCAGCCGCCCCGCCTCCTTGGCCGTAGGGTCGCCAAAAGCATAGGCCACCCGGGCATGGGCGTATTCATGGAAGGTCAGGGCAATAACGATAGCGGGAAGCACATAGATCAGGCGCTCCCAGGTGATACCGAACATAGCGCCTCCTGAAGACTGAAATTAAAAACATCTTATTATAACAGATTTTTTGCCCCTTGGCAATGGCCGGCCGCTTTAGGCCTTACGCCGCTTCCCTGCCTTTTTCCCGGCCCCGGCGGGCTTTGTCGCCGCCCCTTTGGGCTTGGGCACCGCAGTCTTGCCCTTTTCCCCGGGCAAAGCCTCGGTGTTTGGGGAGGCCTTCTTAGCCTTGGCGTCAGGGGGCTGGCTGACGTCGATCACCGGCCGGCAGCGGATCCAGCTCAGCAGGAAAGCGCCGGCCAGGACGCCGATAACGGAGACCAGCATGGCCACCCGGAGGGATCCCAGCATTAGGCTGTCGGCACGCAGGGATTCGATGAAAAAGCGGCCCAAGGAGTAAAAGATCAGGTAACTGGCAAAGATATAGCCGATCCGGTGATCCCGCCGGATCAGCACCAGCAGGACGATGAAGATCAGCGCGTTCCACACCGATTCATAGAGGAAGGTGGGATGATGGGCCGCGCCGTCCGCCATCACCTGCAGGGGCACCCAGGACCAAAAGGAGCCGGGACTGATAACAGGGCCGTAGGCCTCCGCATTGGCAAAATTGCCCCAGCGGCCAATGGCCTGCCCCAGGATCAGCGAGGGCGACAGGATATCGGCCCAGAGCAGGAAATCCTGCCGCTTTTTATAGCAATAAAGCAAGATCACCAGAATACCGGCGATCACGCCGCCATGAATGGCCAGGCCCCCTTCCCAGGTCGCCAGGATCTTTTCCGGGTGGGCCGCATACCACTGCCATTGGAACAGCACATAATAGGCCCTGGCGCCGATCACCGCGGCGGGGATCAGCAGCAGCAGGATATTGAACAGATGATCCGGATCCCGGCGCTGACGCAGGGTTTCCCGGTAAGCCAGATAAATGCCCAGGGCAAAAGCAAAGCTGATCAGGATGCCATACCAATGCACCGATATCGGGCCGATCTGAAAAGCCACCCCCAAGGGCGCCATAAACCCCTTATCCATCCCATCCCTCCATACAATACAAGTTGACAATACAAGACATCCGGGCCGATTCCGGCCTGAGCGCTATTATAACATAATTATGTCCCAAATCATATAGCCAAATCTTTTTCCGTCTGCTATAATGTTAAATACACTTTATTGACAAAAATTCTTCATCAGTACAAATATCACAGAAAAAGGGCGGTTTATTTTGACTATTGATTTTCAGCCGGTGCGGCTTTCTGATAAAGCATTATTCAACCACTACCTGGCAGGACGTTATTATGATCTGATCACCTATAATTTCTCCACTTTCTGGCTGTGGCGGGACTGGGATCCCTATACCTGGGCCCTGGTGGACGATACCCTCTGCGTAACCAGCGATTATCTGGGCCTGGACACGGTGCTGGTTCCCATCTCCCCGGATGACAACAAAGTGCTCAAGGCCACGGAAACGCTGCTCCGCTGGTATGAGGAAAGCGGGCGGCCTTTTGTGATGAGCGAGGTTGACCAGGCCATGCTGGATTTTTACCAGCAGCGGCTGCCCGGCTGCTTCGCGGCGGAGGAATATCCCCCCGGCGGTAATTATATCTACCTGCGGGAAGACCTGGCTGAGCTGCCCGGGAAAAAATACGACGGCAAGCGCAATCATCTGCGCCATTTTTTCAATGCCCATCCGGATTATCTTTTCACCGAGATCAGCCCGGCCCTGGTACCCATCTGCAAGCAGGAGCTGCGGCGCTGGACGGAGCAGCATCATCCCGGCGACCCGGAGGTGGCCCAGGAACTGCTGGGCGTGATGGACGGCCTGGATCATCTGGGGGAGCTGGATTTTAAAACCGGCTGCATCATTGCCGGGGGCAGGCCGGTGGCTTTCTGCTTTGGCGAACCCCTGAACAGCGATACCTGGTGCATCCATGTGGAAAAAGGCGATATCGGGGTGCGCGGGGCCTATCAGGCCATTAACTATTTGTTTGTGCGCCACTATTGCCGGGACGCCACTTATATCAACCGGGCCGAGGATATGGGCAACCCGGGCCAGCGGCGGGCCAAGAGCAGTTATCATCCTTGCCGCATTGCTAAAAAGTATTATTTGCGGCTCAAATAGGGGTTAAAATCATGGACATACGCCAGGCCGGTTCGGCGGATACGCCAAAAGTCCGGGCCCTCTGGGAAGAAGGCTTCGGCAATGAGCAACCCTATACCGATTGGTATTTTGGGCGGGTCTACACCCCGGAGCGCACCCTGCTGCTGGAAAAAGACGGCCAATTATTGGCTGCCCTGCAGACCGCGGCCTATGACCTGGTCTGGGCGGGTCAGCCTCTGCCGGCAGCCTATTTTGTGGGCGTGGTGACGGCCAATAGCCACCGCCATCAGGGCTATGGCCATGCCCTGATGCGGGAAGCCATGAACCGGCTGCGGCAGGCGGGCGTGGCGATGGCCCTGCTCTATACCGATGTGCCCGGCTTCTACGCGCCCCTGGGCTTTGCCCACTGCTATCAACTGCGGCGCATTGCCATCCCGGCCCGGCCCGGCCCCCTGCCCTCAGGCTGGGCCCGACAGGAACTGACGGATGAGGCCATTCGCCAATTGGACGGCATTTACCGACAGATGACCGGGTCCTGGAACGGTTATATCCGCCGCAGCCGGGACAACTGGCGTAACTATCTGGAAGAGCAGCGCTGCGATGAAGGGGAAATCTGGCTGAGCCCGGACGCCTATTTGCTTTGGTACAAGGCCAAAGGCCAGCCGGAAATACGGGAGTTGGGCTTTGGCGATAAAGCTGCCCTGAATTCCGCCCTGGCGGCCGCCGCTGCCCTGGCCGCTGCCAAGAACCTGCCTGTGGCAGGCTGGCTGGCGCCCCTGGCCGCTCCCCTGCCCCCCGCCTTTCAGGGCAGCCTGAAACCCTATCTGATGGCCTGCCGCCTGGACCGTCCGGAACTGGACGGGAGCCGGCTGGCCGCCGCTACCCGGGACTGGTACCGGGGCTACGGCCAAAGCAACTGGATCAATGAAATGACCTAAGCCCGGCCCATCATCTTAGCATAAACAAAGCGGCGCTGACAGCGCCGCTTTGTTGTTTTATACCTGGGGTTACGTTTAGCCGATCAATGCCGCGCCCCGGGCCAGGGCGTCGCGGTTGACGGGGATCAA
>DAIMZM010000039.1:0-21034 GCA_036733985.1 Bacillota bacterium | reverse complement strand
CCGGTTATTGTTGATGCCCAGGATGCGGGCCTTGCTGTAATTGCCGTCGGTAAGATAGCCGGCCTGAGCGCCGGTGAGGGAGATGGCCGGATAGCCCAGATCCAGCAGGGTCATGGCCAATAAGGCAATGGATTGCTGCTCACCGGTGGAAAGGAGCATATCCATTTCCCGGCGGGTGGGGTTCTTGCAGACTTGGCTGCATAAAGCGATCAGATCATCCGTGGTATCGCCCATGGCGGAAACCACCACCGCCACTTGATTCCCGGCAGCGCTGCTTTCGGCAATGCGCCGGGCCACCCGCTGCATCCGCTCGGGGTTGCCCACCGAACTGCCGCCAAACTTTTGTACAACAATAGCCATATCAATCCTCCACGCGTATGAACTCGCTGACTTCGGTCACGCAATCCAGCCGATCAATGATGGAAAGCGCGGTCATCATATCCTTGTGCCGTACCAGATGGGTGATCATCACGATTTCCGCTCCCCCGTCAGGGAGCCGGCGTTTCTGCATCACCGCGTCCATGCTCACATTGGCCGCGGACAAGGCTGAGGATAGGGCGGCGAACACGCCTACTTTATCCTGGACAGAGACCCGGACATAGTATTTGCTGACCGTATCGTCCAGGGGCTTGATGGGCAAATCCTTAAAACAGGTGCAGCCCCAGCGGGCGCGGCAATCATGGGCGATATTGCGGGCGGCCTGGATGATATCGCCCACCACGGCGCTGCCGGTGGGCAGGCTGCCTGCGCCCCGGCCATACAACATCGTATTCTCCACCGCGTCGCCGGTGATAAAAATCGCGTTATAGGTGTCCCGCACCGCTGCCAGGGGATGGGTCTTGGGTATCATCAGCGGATGCACCCGCACCTCGATACTGTCCCCGTCGGAGCTGGCCAGGCCCAGCATTTTGATGACATAGCCGAATTCCCGGGCATAAAGCACGTCCCAGGCGCTGATCTTCGTAATGCCTTCCGTGGCCACCATATCATAGGTGACCCGGCTGTTAAAGGCGATGGACGCCAGGATCGCCATTTTCCTGGCCGCGTCCAGGCCCGCCACATCCGCGGTGGGGTCGGCTTCCGCATAGCCCAAGGCCTGGGCTTCCGCCAGGGTTTCGGCGAAATCCGCCCCGCTTTCCGTCATTTTGGTCAGGATATAGTTGGTGGTGCCGTTGACGATACCCTTGATTTCCAGGAAACGGTTGCCGGCCAGGTTTTCTTTCATGGATTGGATCACCGGGATGCCGCCGCCTACCGAGGCTTCGAAAAACAGGTCGGCCTGATGGGCCTCGGCAATGGCCAGCAGCTCGCCGCCATAAGCGGCCATCAAATCCTTATTGGCCGTGACGGCGCTTTTGCCCGCTTCCAGGGCGGCGGCAATGATGTCCCTGGCTAAGGTGGTGCCGCCGATCAGCTCCACCACGATCTGGGTATCCGGATCGGCGATGATCTCTTGCCAGTCCCCGGTGACTTTGGTTGCGGTGAGCCCCAGCTCATCCAGGAGGCCCCGGGCCTTGTCCTGGTCTTGTTCCGCTACCCAGGCCACCCGCAGCGGCAGGGCCCGCCGGGCGATCAGCTCCGCGTTTTGAACCAGCACCTGCAAAGCGCCTCTGCCGACCGTACCGGCGCCGACGATCCCCACATTTATCGTATGTATGGCTGTTTCCGACATATACCGTTCCTCCAGATATTAATTATTTCATTATAACAGGGGGCTAATGGTTTGACAATACGCGCCCGGCAGGCTGCTGAAAAACAATAAAGCCCGCCGTTTCGCGGCGGGCCTGATGCTGCAGCTGCTACTGCTGCTACTGCATCTGATTAAAGGCTTTGTAGAGGTTGGATTTGCGTCTTGCGGCTGCGTTTTTATGGATAACGCCGTGAGAGGCGGTTTTATCGAGAACACTCACGGAAGCCAGCAGCTCCCGCTCAGCAGCTTTTTTGTTGCCATCCTCCACCGCGGCGGCAAATTTCTTCAGCTGGGTTTTCATTTTAGTCTTCTCAGCCATATTCCGGCTACGCCTGGTTTCCGCCACCAGCACCCGTTTTTTCGCCGATTTGATATTAGGCATCATGTCACCTCCTCACCGCGTCAGGCTGCCCATAAACTGCGCCATACGGCGTTGTCGTATCGGCCGGCTTCGGTCGCGTACGTTTGAGTACGCCCTCTTGCCGGCCTTCCCTCCGCCTGGTCCGGCTTGTTTTTGAACAGCCTGATCAAGGGGCGGCGTTTCTGGCCAATCTGGCGTTTATTCCCTTATGGTAAGTTATTATAACGAAGTGGTCTTCATATGAACGCAAAAATTATTTTAACATAGATAGCCGAGGATTGCAAGAGGAAAATAAAAGGGCGGGAACAGCGGACGCTGTTCCCGCCCCTAAGAAAGGGGAAAGGAGGTATTCGTTTAGAAGCCGCTCTGCTCGGTCCGGAGAATGATCTCCTCCTGCAGGGCCGGGGTCAGGTTATTGAAGTAATCGCTGTAGCCGGCCACCCGGACGATCAGGTCGGTATACTGCTCCGGATGCTTTTGCGCGTCACGCAGCATTTCCGAATCCACCACATTGAACTGGATATGATGCCCATCCATTTTAAAGTAGGAGCGGATCAGATCCTTCAGGTTGATCAGGCCGCTTTCGCCAGCCAGGACGCTGGGGGTAAATTTTTGATTCAGCAGCGCGCCGCCGGTGCGCAGCTGATCCAGCTTGGCCGCGGATTTGATGACGGCGGTGGGGCCTTTCCGGTCCGCGCCCTGCACCGGGCTGATGCCCTCGGACAGGGCCACGCCGGCTTTGCGGCCGTCCGCGGTGGCGCCGGTGACCGAGCCGAAATACACATGGCAGGTGGTGGGCAGCATTTCCACCCGGTATTGGCCGCCGATGGGGGTGGGCCTGCCGTTGACCAGCTCATAGATGATCTCGAACATACCCATGATCAGGCTGTCGGCCCGGTCGTCGTCATTGCCGTATTTGGGGGTCTTGTTGAGGAACATCTGCCGCTCAGCCTCATGGCCTTCGAAGTTGTCTGCCAGGATTTGCAGCATCCGGTCCATGGTCAGGGTCTGGTCTTCAAAGACATGCTTTTTCAGGGAGCTGAAGCAGTCGGTGATGGAGCCTAAGCCCACGAACTGGATATAGCGGCTGTTGTAGCGGGCGCCGCCGGCATTGTAGTCCTTGGCCTTCTTGATGCAGTCGTCAATGATCACGGACATGAAGGGGGCGGGCATGTAGCGGGCATAGAGCTGTTCGATCACATTATTGCCCCGGATATCCACATCGATGAAATAGGCGATCTGCCGCTTGAAGGCCGCCATCAAATCATCCCAGGTCTTAAAATCCCGGGCGTCGCCGGTTTTCGGGCCCAGCTGCTTCCCGGTCCGGGGATCAAAGCCGTTGTTCAGGGTGATTTCCAGCACTTTCACGGTATTGAAATAGCCGGTGAGGATATACGCTTCTTTGCCGAAAGCGCCCACTTCCACGCAGCCGCTGGCGCCGCCCTGGCGGGCGTCCTCCAGGCTCTTGCCCTGGCGCAGCAGCTCTTCCTGGATGGCGTCGGTATTGAAGACGCTGGGGAAGCCCATGCCTTCCCGGATCACCCGGGCCGCTTCCACCACGAATTTATCCGGGTTTTTCCGGCTGATCTGCACATTGGTGGAGGGCTGGAGGATGCGCATATCATCGATGACTTCCAGCAGCAGGTAGGAAACGTCGTTCACGCCGTCGGTGCCGTCCGGCTTCACGCCGCCGATATTGATATTGCAGAAATCCGTATAGGTGCCGCTTTCCTGCAGGGTAATGCCCACTTTCGGCGGGGCGGGCTGATTGTTGAATTTGACCCAGAAGTTTTCCAGCAATTCCTTGGCCTGATCCCGGGTGAGGGTTCCGGCCGCGGTTTCTTTTTTATAGTAGGGATAGAGATGGATATCCAGCTTGCCCGGGTTAAAGGAATCCCAGGTATTCAGCTCGGTGATCACACCCAGGTGGATGAACCAGTACATCTGCAAGGCCTCGTGAAAAGTATCCGGCTTATGGGCCGGCACCTTTTCACAGATGCGGGCGATCTCCAGCAGCTCGGAGCGGCGGGGCTCGGCGGCGGTTTCGGCCAGGCGGCGGGCTTCCCCGGCGTAGCGGCCGGCAAAAGCGATCAGGGCGTCGCAGGCAATAGCCATGGCCTTCAGCTCTTCCTGCTTCTCATAGGCTTCCAGGTCATGGATAAAATCCAGCTTAGCCAGCTCGGCCTCAATCTCCGCCTTAAAGTCCAGCATGCCTTTTTCATAGATCTTGCCGTCGGCCACGGTATGGCCGGGGGAACGCTGCTCCATGAATTCGGTGAAAATACCGGCTTCATAGCAGTCATGCCATTCCGGAGTCATCTGGTCGAAGATCAGGTCGCGGATGGATTTGCCCTGCCAGTAGGGGATGATCTCCTCTTTCTGGGCCCGCTTGGTTTCTTCATCTACCCGGAAGAAAATTTTGTCCCGCTGGTCGATGACGTCAAAATCCTCCACCGTATGGCAGCAGAGCTCCGGATAAGTCGGCGCGGACTGGGGCTTGGGGCCCCGCTCGCCCACGATCAGCTCGCCCTCTAAGATTTCCACATGCTTGTTGGCCAGCAGATGCTGGAAAGAGAGGGCCCGCAGCATGGGGACGCTGACCTTGCCCTGCCACTTTTGATAAGCTTCCGTCATCAGCCTGGCCCTTTCGATGGACAGGGTGGGCGTGGTGCTTAAGCTCTGCTCCCGCAGTTTTTGAATCCGTTCGTTCATACCGTAAATCCGGGTGGTTTCAGCCATTTTACTCAACCTCCTATATGCGCGTTAAAACCTGATTCCGTCCACCATAAACGCAAAGCTTCCATTTGTTCCGGCTTGGGGTTGGCCAGCCCTGCCAGGCGGTAAGGCAGGCCCAGGCGCTGGTACTTGGACTCGGCTATGTTATGATAGGGCAACAGATACACTTCTTGCAAATGACAGGCTTTGGCCAGATCCCGGATGGCCGCCATTTCCTTGGCATCGTCGTTGACGCCGGGGATCACGGGAATCCTCAGCCAGATCCGGGCCCCCTGCCCTGCCAGCCAGCGCAGATTATCCGCCACCGGGCCCAGGGGCGCGCCGATATATTCCTGATGCTTGGCCGGATCCAGCGCCTTGATATCGTAGAGGAAAAGATCCGTATAGGGCAGGGCCTGGGCCAGCATGCTTTGGGGCACATAGCCGGAAGTATCCACCGCGGTGTGGTAGCCCCGGGCTTTACAGGCTTTCAGCAAGTCGATGACAAATTCCCCCTGGGAAAGGGGCTCCCCGCCGGACAGGGTGACGCCGCCGCCGCTCTGATCATAAAACAGCCGGTCCTTATCCAGCTCAGCCAGGACTTCCTCTATAGTGTAGGCCTTACCCAGCATTTCCAGGGCATTGGTGGGGCAGGCTTCGCTGCAGCGGCCGCAGAGCACGCAGCGCTGCTTATCAATGGTAATGCCCGCCGGCCCCAGAGTCAGGGCTTGCTCCGGACAGGTCTGCACACAGATGCCGCAGCTGATGCATTTCTGCTTCAGCCAGACCAGTTCCGGGGTGAACAGCTGGTTTTCCGGATTATGGCACCAGGCGCAAAGCAGGGGGCAGCCCTTGAAAAAGACCGTGCTGCGGATGCCCGGACCGTCATGGATGGAATACTTCTGGATATTGGTGATGAAAGCGGTGCCCATGGTTTCCCTCTCTGCTGTTTGATTTGGAAAAACCGTACTAAGTACAGAATGCATTCTTATTTCATAAATATTATAGCATTGTCGGCTGAAAATTGCAAGATGGTTGAGGCTTCAAAAGAAAAATTTTTGGGGAAAGAAAAGCTGCCCGCCGGATCCTGGCAGGCAGCTCAAGCGCTGGTTTATTCAGCTTCCTTCGGCTGAGGCTTCAGGCATTGCAGCAGCAGGGGTATGGTGCGGGCGGTGAAGGGGCCCAGGTCATAGCCGGCGTCGCTGATGCAGTAATCATAGATGATGGCCCGCTCGCACATGCTGTAAAAGGAAGCGATCTCATAAACCGGCATGGCGTCGGTGATCTCCCCCCGGCGCTGGCCCTCATCCACGATTTTTTGGACGATGCGGTAATAGTAGCGGTTGCGGTTCAGCAAATGCTTATCCCCCCTGGTCACCACCTGGGAGGAATACATGGTGGCCAGCAGTTCCGGGTCCACCCGCCGCTGGATCATCTCATGGGTTTTGCAGCAGAGCAGGATCAGCTTATCCAGGCTGTTCAGGGCCGGATCCATCTCCGCCGCCAGCTCCTGATAATAGTCGTCAAAAAGATCGGACAAGGAAGCCAGCAGCCCGTCCTTGCCGGCAAAGTAATGGTAAAAAGAGCTTTTGGAGGTGCCGGAGGCGGTGATGATTTCCTCCACCGTGGTCTCGCCATAACCCTTTTCCTGGAACAGCTTCCAGGCCGCGTCGACGATTTTCTTTTTGGTTACGCCTTTTCCCGCCATAATCCTATCCTTTTAGTTTCAGGCTGTCTTCAATGATGCGGATGATTTCCGTCAGGGCCCGGGTGGGGGAAATGCCGCCCGCCAGCACCTGCTGCTCGATCCGTTCCCTGGGCGCCGCAATCTGGGGGTTGTTGTAGAGCAGGTTGCGGAAATAATCGTCAGCCATACCCCGCACCCAGTCCAGGTTCTGCCGCCGCCGCCGTTCTTCCAGAACGCCGCTGGCCTTCATTTTCGCCGCAAAGTCGAGAATCACCTGCCAGATCTCCCGCACTCCCTCGCCGGTATAGGCGGAAGCGGCATAGGCATGGGTGGTCCAGCCTTCGGTGGAGGGCCGGAGATAATGAAGGATCTGATCATATTCCGCCCGGGTGATCAGGGCCTTTTGCTTATTGTCCCCATCCGCCTTATTGACCAGGATGGCGTCGGCCAATTCCATGATGCCCTTTTTCAGTCCCTGCAAATCATCGCCGGCGCCGGTGATCACCACAGCCAGGAAAAAATCCACCATGCTGCGGACCGTGGTCTCGCTCTGGCCCACGCCCACGGTTTCCACCAGCACCACGTCATAACCGGCTGCTTCGCAGATCATCAGCGTCTCCCGGCTTTTCCGGGTCACGCCGCCTAAGGTGCCGCCGGAGGGGGAGGGCCGCACAAAAGCATTGGGCTGCTTGGAAAGCTGCTCCATCCGGGTCTTATCCCCCAGGATCGAGCCTCGGGACACCGAGGAGCTGGGATCCACCGCCAGCACCGCCACCTGATGCCCGTCCTGGCAGAGCATGGTGCCCAGGGTCTCGATAAGGGTGCTTTTGCCCGCGCCGGGCACGCCGGTAATGCCCACCCGGAGGGCCTTGCCGGTATAAGGCAGCAGGCGCTGGATGATTTCCTGGGCCAGCTCAAAATGGCGGGGCGCATTGCTCTCCACCATGGTAATGGCCCGGGACATGATCATCCGGTCCCCCCTCAGCACGCCGTCCACATAATCCTCCACCGTCAGCTTGGGCGGCCGGGCCTGCTTCGCCGCGTCCGCGGCCACCCGGTGGGCCAGGGGGTCCTTCTCCTCAATGCCGGTCATGACAAAGCTGGCGAATTTCTGATCCTGCCGCTTGTCTTCGTCAATCCATTCCGGTTTGTAGGTTTCGTATTTTTCGCTCATTTGTTTCACCTGGCGTTTGTTTTTGTTGTATTAAAACCGTTCTTCTTTTATAAAAGAAGAACCAAGAAAATTTTGAATGGTGCTGGTTTTTACTTTGAGTTACAATTACAGTCCTATTCATTCTTTTACTAAATATAAAAAACTATTAATTAGATAAATAATCTAAAAAAGTAGGAAGCCTGGTAGTCGCCGCCCTGTAACTTTGAATAAATTTAAACTTCTTTTGGTTCTTTTCTTCCAAGAAAAGAACGGTTTTAAGCTTTTCCAGCTGGAAAAAAGCGATGGCGGGCGGAGGGCCGCCCGCCATTTGACGAAACTATTCGGCTTCTGCCAGGCGTTTGTTGAGGATTTCCAACATTTCCCGGGCAGCGGCGGGGATGACGGTGCCCGGCCCAAAGATGCAGGCGGCGCCATGGTCTTTGAGGAATTGATAGTCCTGGGCCGGGATCACGCCGCCGGCAATGACCATGATGTCTTCCCGGCCCTGTTTTTTCAGCTCTTCCACCAGCTGGGGCAAAAGGGTCTTATGCCCGGCGGCCAGGGAGCTCATGCCCACGATATGCACGTCGTTGTCCACGGCGTCCTGGGCGGTTTCTTCCGGGGTCTGGAAGAGGGGCCCCATATCCACGTCAAAGCCCATGTCCGCGTAGGCGGTGGCCACTACCTTGGCGCCCCGGTCATGGCCGTCCTGGCCCATCTTGGCGATCATGATGCGGGGGCGGCGGCCTTCCCGTTTCTCAAAGTCGTCGGTCATCTTCCGCACTTCGCTGATGATGTCCTCATCGGCGAACTCGGCGGAATAAACCCCGGAAATGCTGCGGATGACGGCTTTATGCCGGCCGGCCACGTTCTCGATGGCCTGGGAGATCTCGCCCAGGGAAGCCCGGGCCCGGGCCGCGTCCACAGCCAGTTCCAGCAGATTGCCTTCTCCGGTTTCCATGGATTTGGTAATCGCCTCCAGTTTTTGTTCCACAACGGCCTGATCCCGGTTGGCCCGGAGCTTGTTCAAACGCTCGATCTGGGCCTGGCGCACCGCCAGATTGTCCACGTCCAGGATATCGATGGCCTCCTCATGTTCCAGGGGCAGATGATTCAGGCCGATGATCTTTTCCGCATTGGAATCGATGCGGGCCTGGCGGCGGGCTGCCGCTTCTTCAATGCGCATCTTGGGCAGGCCGGTCTCAATGGCCTTGCTCATGCCGCCCAGGGTTTCGATCTCCTGGATATGGGCCCAGCCCCGGCGGATCAGTTCGCCGGTCAAGGCTTCCACATAATAGGAGCCGCCCCAGGGATCCACCACTTTGCAGACGCCGGTTTCATCCTGGATATAGAGCTGGGTGTTCCGGGCAATGCGGGCGGAGAAATCCGTGGGCAGGGCAATGGCCTCGTCCAGGGCGTTGGTATGCAGGCTCTGGGTATGGCCCAGGGCCGCCCCCATGGCTTCCATGCAGGTGCGGGCAATATTATTGTAAGGATCCTGGGCGGTCAGGCTCCAGCCGGAAGTCTGGCTATGGGTGCGCAGCGCCAGGGATTTGCTGTTCTGGGGATCGAACTGCTTGACGATCTTGGCCCAGAGCATGCGGGCCGCCCGCATCTTGGCCACTTCCATGAAGTAGTTCTTGCCAATGGCCCAGAAGAAGCTTAAGCGGGGGGCGAACTGGTCCACGGTCAGGCCGGCCTTGATGCCGGTGCGCAGATATTCCAGGCCGTCCGCCAGGGTATAGCCCATTTCGATATCAGCGGTAGCGCCGGCTTCCTGCATATGATAGCCGGAAATGCTGATGCTGTTGAACTTAGGCATATGCTGGGAGGTGTAGGAGAAGATATCGCCGATAATGCGCATGGAGGCTTCCGGCGGATAAATATAGGTGTTCCGCACCATGAATTCCTTGAGGATATCATTCTGAATGGTGCCGGCCAGCACTTTTTTATCCACGCCCTGTTCCTCGGCGGCCACGATATAGAAAGCCATGATGGGCAGCACCGCGCCGTTCATGGTCATGGAAACAGACATCTGATCCAGGGGGATGCCGGAGAAGAGGATCTCCATATCCAGGATGGAATCCACAGCCACGCCGGCCTTGCCCACGTCGCCCATGACCCGGGGATGGTCGGAATCATAACCCCGGTGGGTGGCCAGGTCAAAAGCGATGGAGAGGCCCTTCTGGCCCGCGGCCAGATTGCGGCGGTAGAAAGCGTTGGATTCCTCAGCCGTGGAGAAACCGGCGTATTGCCGCACCGTCCAGGGCCGCACCACATACATGGTGGGGTAGGGGCCCCGGAGATAAGGGGGCACGCCGGCCATGGATTGCAAATGGGTCAGGCCCTGATAATCCCCTTCGGTATAGAGGGGCTTGATTTCCACCTGTTCCATGGTGCGCTCATAAAGATCCGCCGGGGTCTTGCCGGTTTCGGCTTTCAGATTCGCCAGCCACTGTTCATAGCTGGCCGCTTGTTTGGGCTGCTGTTTAAAGGCGATAGTGCTGAAATCCACTTTCCTGCTCATTAGCAAATCCCCCTTTCTTTCTGGATAGCGGTGAGGATCTGCAGGCAATTGGCCTTGATATGGATGTAGTCATCCACACCGGCTTGGTCATAGCTGTCCTTGAATTCCGCCGCCGGCGCGCCGGCCAGGATCACTTTCATGGCCGGGCAGCTTTCCTTAATGCCTTTGGCCAGCACCGGCACCAGCTCCGGATAGGTTTCGTCGGTGGAGCAGATGATGGTCACGGCCGCGCCGCTGTCCTTAGCCGCGGCAATGGCTGCCTCCGGGGTGGGGAAGCCGTCGTTCCTGAGCACGGTGAACCCGGCCACCTCCATAAAGCCGGCGGAAAAGTCGGCGCGTGCTTTATGCTGGGGAATGGGGCCCATATTGCAGAGGAAGACCTTGATCTCTTTACCGGCTTGGGCAGCGGCCCGGGTGGCGTCCCGCAGGGCCTCGAACTGCTCGGTCCAGCGATGGGCCTGGATCGGGGTGATGTCAGGAACCTGGCCCTGGTTCAGTCTGTCCGCGACCTGGGCCAGACCGGCCCCGGCAGTAAAGGCGGCGGCCGCCCCCTCCACGCTGTTATCCAGGGCGTCCAGGGCTGCCTGGACTTTGGCCTGAGCCTGCTTAGCTTGGTAAGCGGCTGCCCGCCGGGCCCGCTGTTCTTGGATCTGGGCGGCGCGATCCGGGATTTCCAGGGGCTGCTCGGTCATATTGGCATACATATTGACGCCCACGGCTTTGTCGGAGCGGGTGGCCAGCTTTTTGAAGCGGTCCGCCAGGGTGGCGCTGATTTCCTGCTGCAAGCTACCGGACTGGAGGACGGCGACGATGCCGCCCTGCTTGTCAATATCCTGCAGCTTGGCCCAGACGGCTTCCGCCAGCTGGGCGGTAAGGGTTTCCACATACCAGCTGCCGCCGGCGGGGTCGATGGGCTGCAGCAGATTGAATTCATTCTGCATCATCACCTGGATATTCCGGGCAATGCGGCGGGACTGGATATTGCTTTCGCCCAGAGCCGCGTCAAAGGGGATCACTTCCATGGCGTCCACGCCGCCGACCACGCCGGAAAAGGCCTGGGTGGTGGCGCGCAGCACATTGACGTAAGGATCGTAGGCAGTCATGGTGAAGCGGGAATTGGTTGCCGCCACATTGATCTTGGCCGCGTCCCCGCTGCCGCCGTAAGCTGTGACGATTTGCGACCAGATCATCCGGGCGGCCCGCAGCTTGGCGATTTCCATAAAGAAATTCGCGCCCAGGGCAAAACCAAAGCGGATGGTCTTGGCCGCCTGGTCAATGGTGAAGCCCTGGTCAATCAGGGCGTCCAGATAAGCGATGGCGGTGGCCATAGCCGCGGCCACTTCCTGCACCGCGTTGGCGCCTCCATCCTGGTAAACCTGGCCCTGGATATAAACGGTGCGTAATTCCGGCAGATTCTGGCCGGCCCAGGCCAGGGCGGCGCCCATCTGGCTGTAATAGCAGTCCAGGCTGGCGGGGAGCGCACCGTCCCGGGCATAAACGCCGATGGGGTCCGCGCCTACCGCGCCGTGCTGGGCGCCGACGGGGAAGCCCATGTGAACAATACCGGCTTTCAGCAGAGCCAGCAAGGGCAGGGCGGAAGGGCCGGCAAACACGTTCAAAGCATAATCTTTCAGACAAACGCCCTGTAGCAGCAGGGCCAAATCTTCAATATTCTCCGCCGCGGCAGGGCAAAAGCCCACCCCGGTTGCGCCGCCCGCCAGTTCCTGGCGGAGGATCTCATTGGCCTCGTCCGGCAATTGGGCGTCGGCATACTGGGCGATGGTCCAGGGCTGAGCCGCGTAACCGCCGGCCGCGGCCCCCCGCAGATAATCCTCAGCGCCGGGAAAGCCCAGCCGCTGGCCGTAGGCCTGGACATGCTCGGCCGTGTAGAGGGGTTCCAGAGTCAGGCCTTCATAGGTTTTGTTCAGCAGCTTTTTCTCAAAGGGCGCTCCCTTCAAGCTGGCCACCGCTTCTTCCTTCCACTGTTCATAGGTGGTGGGCTCGAATTCAGCAAAAGAGACGGGGGTCAGCGAATCAGAGTTGTTTTCACTTACCATCTGCAACATCCTTTCTCCGAAATTAGTTTCAAAACGCAAAAAAACAGTCTTTCGGCCCATTGATTATCTTATTATGCCCAGCTAGAAAAGTCAACATTTGGGACTATTCAGACAACGGCGTCCTGCCTGGGCAGGGAAAACACCAGTATGCCCGCTGAATAGGGCGCGATTTGATAAGGGTTGTAAATGATCTGCACATTGTCTCCGTCCGCCTGCCATTGATCCTCCCGGAATTCGCTGACCAGCAGCCGTTCCAGATCCGGATAATAGTTGCCCAGTTCCTCAGCCTCGTTGATTTGCTGATAAATGGCGGATACCGCTGTTTCCCGCCAGCCCGGGCCCAGCAAATCGGCAATGGCCAGGCGTTGGCCGCTGACCGCGTCATAATTGTAGGCAAAGCGCTGGCTTTGGGCATGAGCGGCCTTGGCCCCGGAGATGATGCAGTCCCGGGTCACGCTGATCAGGGCTTCATCCTGATAAGCCAGGGTATAGGTGATCTCATGGTCAAAGCTGACGCTGCTGTCCGCGGCGAAGAGGGCCCCTTCCTCATCAGCCAGCTCCGCCAAATAAACGTCCTCTGCCTGCCGCAGATCCGCCGCGATGGCTTCCGCCGCCGGATTGCCGCTGAAAGCCAGGCCGTGGAGGGTCACCTGCCCGTAAATATGGTTTTCTGCGTCGGCAAAGGCATGGCTGCTTTCCACCGGGGTAATCAGCAGCTGCCCGTCAGCCGCCGGCTGGGCCGCGGGTTCTTCCGCCTCAATCTCCGGCGGCTGGACCGCGGCTGGCGCCTCCTGCTGCCATTGGCAGGCGGCCAGGCCCAAAAGGGCGGCCAGCAGGAACCCCAACAGTACAGGCTGTCTTTTTTTCATCTTTAACACCTCCGGAATAGGACTGGGTTTATCTTTCTATTATACCACAAATGCTGGCGCATTTGTTGCTGGCTTTTCCCTGGCGGGAAAAGCTCAGCTATAAAATAGGCGCTCAAGCTCGAAATCGGAGATTTCGGCTTGTGCAGCTATTATACCATATCCAACCAAGGCTGCCATGGTTTTTTGGGCCCTGGTTTGACGGATACTTGTTTGGCGCGGTGAAATGGCTTTTTGTTCCAGGCAAGTTTGCCTTGACAAATTAGTAATTTAGTAATACAGTAATCATAATAATTTACTCAGGAGGGAAAACTGATGAAGATCCCTGTCAACTTAAAGCATAAACCGGTGATCGTGGCGGAGGATTATAGCCATGTGGATGGGCGGCAGGCCTATCAGAGCGACGCCCAGGGCCTGTCCCTGGGCCTGGCCCAGTGGAATGACCGGGGCCGGGTGGATATTTCCGCTAAGGTCTGGCGGCATACCGGCGGCAAATGGAGCCGCCAAAGCGAGGAACTGCCCCTCCACCGGGTGCTGGACCTGGCGATTTTCCTCATTCGCGGCCTGGCTTATTTCCGGGAAGAGGCTTACCGCCACCCCGGCTATTATAACCGGCAGCAGCCGGAGATCGACCGCATCGGCCTGCAGGGGGATGCCCTGACCCTGGCTATGGCCCTGGATAACCCCCTGCTGGATCAGGATATCCGGCTGTTTCTGGAGGCCCTGGGCCGGGATGACGAACTGCTGGGCGAGCGCCTGGCCGTCCTGTCCCGGCTTCTGCGGCAGCTGGGCTATTAGAAGGGGGCGGGATGATGGCGATCGATAAAAAAGCCGCTGCCGCCGCCTATAAGGCCCGGAAAAACCTGGGCGGCGTCTACGCGGTGCTGGACAGCGCCGGGGCTGTGGTGCTGCTGGCCAGCGCGCCCAATCTGGCGGGCGCTTTGAACCGCTTCAATTTTTCCCAGCAAACCGGCTCCTGCGTGCATCCGTCTTTGGAAAAGATCTGGGGCGACGGCCAGGGCTTCACCATCCAGGTGCTGGAAACCCTGGAGCAGGACCCGGACTGGTCCCGGGCCCGCTGGCAGGAAGAGCTGGAAATCTTGCTGGCCTTGTGCCGGGAACGGCTGGGCCTGGATTAAGGCCGGCCTTTGACAAATCTTAAAAATTAACCGTTGACAGCGCTGCCGGGCTGTGATAAACTTACGCTAATTTTACACCTTCAGGGAGCTTGTCATGCAGCGCACCAATTGCTTCTACAATATTAAAAACAGCCTAGTCATTAACATTACCATCCTGTTTATCGGGGGTAGTGTATAAAGCCATGGCTGTTTTGTAGTAAAATGGATTTGATTGGTAACGATCAAAGGACTTTACGCAAAACGTAAAGTCCTTTTTTATATAGTTTTAGCTGTTTTGGACTTATTCTAAACTGATTTCTAGGAGGTTACACATGAACACCAACAGACTCATCCCCGTGGTCGCGTCCATCGCCATCCAGCTGTGCCTGGGCATCGCTTATATCTGGAGCATTTTCCAGACCGGCGTGGCGGAAAGCATTTTCAGCGGTGATAATGCCGCAGCCAGCCTGACCTTTTCCCTGCTGCTGTTTACGCTGACCATTGGCAGCGTCATCGGCGGCAAGCTGGCGGCGAAAACATCCACCCGGGCCATTGTCATCACCGGCGGCATCATCATCAGCGCCGGCTTCTTCCTGGCTTCCTTTGTCACGGCCCGCTTTCCCTGGCTGCTGTGGCTGACCTACGGCGTGATGGGCGGCGTGGGCATGGGCTTTACATACTCCACCACCATCGCCTGCGCCCAGAAATGGTATCCGGAGAAGAAGGGCCTGGTCACGGGCTTGGTCGTGGCGGCCCTGGGCTTTGGCGGCGTGGTGTTCACCCCCATTATCGAGGGGCTGATCCGGCATTTCGGCGGCCCGGCCCTGGGCGAAGGCCCCACCTTCCGGGTGCTGAGCGGGGTTTTCCTGGTGGTTTGCACGGTGGGCGGCCTGTTTTTGAAAAACCCGCCGGAGAATTTCTGCAGCCCCGCCAATAATGGGGCGCAAAACGTTGCCGCGGCGCAAAGGCCCAGCCTCTCTCCCCGGCAGATGCTGGGCAATCCCCGTTTTTATCTGGTGGCCGTGACCATGCTGGTGGCTTGCATGGGCGGGCTGATGATGATCGGCTTTGCCAAACCCATCGCCGTGGCTAAGGGCATGGCGGAAACCGCTACCATCGGCGTGCTGGTCATCTCCATGTGCAATTCCCTGGGCCGCCTCTTATGGGGCATGATCTCCGATAAGCTGGGCCGTATCCACACCATGCTGGTGCTGCTGGCGGGCTCTGCCGTCTGCTCCCTGCTGGTGAATGTGGCTAACGGTTACCTGATCTATGTGCTCATCGGCTGCATCGGCTTTTTCTACGGCGGCTTCCTCAGCAATTTCCCAGCCCTGACCGCGGATTTGTTCGGGCCCAAGCATATGGCCACCAACTATGGCTTCGTGCTGCTGGGCTTTGGCTCCGGCGCTGTGATCGCCTCTTATATCGCCGGTTATTATAAAAACCTGGCCAGCCAGGATATCTCTTTGATGTTCCCCGCATTCATCATTGCCGCGGCCTGCGCCGGCTTGGGCCTGGTGCTGATGCTGGCGCTGAAAGCGGATCTGAAGCGGCGGGCTTAAGGCCGCCGCCAACTGAAGCGGGATACCGCCCGGATGGGCGGTATCCCACAGCGATGACCCCGCCAATGGTCGGCGCCAGGTCGATTTCCGTGCCGCTAATGGGCGAAAAGACATTGTTCGGCGTGGTGGATTGGTAGAGCTGGGCATGGACGGTCATATCCGTGCCGATCAGGGTAAGGCCGATCACCACGCTGAAATAGGCGGCGATATCGGTGATGGTCCCGTCTCTGGGCACAGAGAAGGCCATATTTGCCAGCAGGCCGGCCTCGCCGGTCAGGTCAATAGTCGCGCCCAGAACGTCCAGCAGAACGGTGCTGGTGCCGAAGGCGACGATTGCCGGCAGTCCCACCAGACCCAGGGCTACCGAGGTAGGAGCCACAGGCAGGCCGGAAGCAAAGGGGATGATCGCGCCTGCTCCGGGAGGCCCTTCGGGGCCAGGTTCGCCCTGGGGGCCCTGCTCACCGGCGGAGCCGGGAGGGCCCTGGATGCCCTGGGGGCCGATGGGGCCCTGGATACCCTGGGGGCCGAGGGGGCCCTGGATGCCCTGGGGGCCTTGCGCGCCGTCAGCGCCGTCAGCACCGTCAGCGCCGGCGGGGCCGGGAGGGCCTTGGATGCCCTGGGGGCCGATGGGGCCCTGGATACCCTGGGGGCCGGGAGGGCCCGCGATGCCTTGGGGGCCTTGCGCGCCGTCAGCGCCGGGGGGCCTTGGATGCCCTGAGGGCCGATGGGGCCTTGCACCCCCTGGGGGCCGGGAGGGCCGGCAACACCGGCGGGGCCCTGAGGACCGGCGGGGCCGGGAGGGCCTTGAGGGCCGGGAGGGCAGATGCAGCCGCCCTGGCACCAGTGGCTGCAGTTTGCGTCATTGCAGCGGTTGGGTTCCAGCCTGTTGTTGACGGGATAGTAGGGCGGGTCATTGTAATAAAAACTCATGACACAACTCCTTTCCTGTTGCGTGATCTTTGTGCGGGGATATGACGGCCATTGGCAGTATATACCCGTGGGACGTAAAAGGTGCGGACAGGCAAGAAGAAAACATGGATGTGTTTTGCTTTTTACAGCAAAGCGCTGTCTAGCAAGGGGCTCCTGCCGCCCGGAGCCTGCCGGCCTGTACTTCCGCAGCCCTATTTCATCTTATGCTTGTCTTTAACATTGGTGCAAGCTGGGCCGGGCCGGCCCTGCTGCTCCCGGACAGGCAAAAAAAGCGGAGCCCAGCTAAAACAGGGCTCCTGATCCTGGAAAGGGTTATGGAAAAAGGAAAAATTTATTTCTTAATACCGGGTGAATCTATCAATGCCTGGTGAATCCATCAATAATAGAATTCCTGATAAGCGGCTGTGAAGCCGAAATCCTGAATGCTCACGCCAATGCCCAGGCTTTGCAGCAGATATTCCGTGGCGTACAGGGAATCCAGCAGCATATATTTGGCAATGTCGCAATAATCCTTCCGGTTGTCGGCCGGCCCCTCATACTCGGCAAAGGTCAGGCTGGAAGCGCTGGAAAAGGTGTTGGCCCGCAGTGAGCCGTGGCCCTGAACCTCATAATCTTCCATATAGAGGTCAAAGGGATAGGCGGCGGAAATGCCTTCGATAGTAATATAGGAATTTACCACCCCGTAATCAGAATAAAAATTATTGAGCAGCAGGATATCACCGGAGGGGAAATAAAAGATATAGAAATCATTATACGAATCAGTGCTCTCCACATAATAGAAGCCGCCGCTGGCATCATAATCGCCGTATTGGCGCAAATAAGCGGCCAGAACCGTATAGGCGTCCGCCGGAGCCGTCTGGGGCAGGGCCGTACTCAGCTGCCGGTAAGAACCGGCCTGGGACAGGGCGGCCGCGTAATGGATCGGCACCGCGATGTTCAGGTTCTGCCCGCCTTCAAAAATGGCGGTGGTGACCCCCACCACCTGGCCGTATTCATTGATCAGCGCGCCGCCGCTGCTGCCGTGGGAGATGGGCGCGGAGAATTGCAGATAGGGGATCTGGTCCAGGATCCGGGCCGGATTGGAGATAATGCCCTCGGCAATGGTATTGATCAGGCCGATGGGGCTGCCGATGGTGTAAACCTTGGCCCCGCCCCGGATATTGCCGCTATCCCCGGTTTCCAGAAAAGCAAAGCCGCTGCCCTCGATCTTGATCAGGGCCAGATCATAGTCCAGGCTGTAATCATAGATCCCGGCGATGTTATAGAACTGCTCGCTGTTTGCCAGGGCGATCTTAGCGGAGCTGGCCCCTTCCAGCACATGGTAATTGGTCAGGGCCGTGCCGCTGCTGTCGATGAAAAAGCCGCTGCCGGTACCCAGAGAATTGCCCAGGGCGTCATAAGTTTCCACAAAAAACACAGCCGGGGCGCAGCGGTCGTAAATTTGTTCGGCAGTCAGCTTCTGGCCCAGGCTCTGGCCTGCGCCGCTTTGGATCAGCACGCTGTTAAAGGCCGGATCATAGCTGACGCCGAAGCCCAGGGCCTGTCCCAGGGCCCGCAGCTGGAAGAAGTTGTTGCCGCCGATATTATAAGCCATCAGGTCGGCGGTCTGGCCGTTCACCCTCAGGCTTTCCCGGCTTTTCCTGGCGGTGGCGGATTGATCCGCCCCGGCCTGCAGTTCCCCGCCCACCGGCGTATAGGCTTCCCCCTGGGTCAGGGAGATCAGCTTCCCGGCAGGATCATAGCTGACGGAAAACTGGGAGGCGGTATTGTTCAGCGCATAGGCGATATCCCGCAGCTTGAAATAATTGCTGCCGTCGATATTGTAGGCTTCGAAAGCCACCTTGACCCCGTCCACGTAGACGCTTTGGGGCGAGGCGGTCACCGCCGCCAGGCTGGCGGTTGGCAGCAGGAACAGGAGCAGCAGAACCAGGGGAAAAACAAAGCGGCTTTTCTTCATGGGCTTCCTCCTCTTTATGGTTTAGGCTGCCTGCGGTTCCCCGGCCCGCCCGGGTAAAATGAGCTGATTAATTAAATGAGCCAATTCATCCGGATAGGATTGGTAATAACTTGTAAACCTATTATAATCGCTTTCCCCTGGCCTGGCAACGCGTATTTGAGGGCTATCGGGCTAAAAAATTTTGTTTTGCCGGAAATGCCGGCAGGCCCGGGGCGAACAGCGCAAATTGGAGAAGCCGAAGTCATGAATGCTTATCAGATGATTTATGAGATGGTGCGGCGTATCCCTAAAGGCCGGGTCAGCTCTTATGGACGTATCGCCCGGATGCTGGGCCGGCCCCGCTGGGCGCGGCTGGTGGGCTATGCCCTGGCCGCCTGCGGGGATCCGGGCGTGCCCTGCCACCGGGTGCTGCGCAGCGACGGCAGCCTGGCTTTAAGCTTTGGCCAGGGGGGCCAGGGGTTGCAGCAGGCCCTGCTGGAAGCGGAAGGGGTGCCGGTGATCGAGGGCCGGGTGGATATGGCGGTTTACGGCTGGGCAGATTAGTTTTGGTCAGGCCCGTCCGCCTTTGACCCTGCCGGAAAGGGAACAAAATCAGGGTTATTGACCATCTATATAAGAACCGTTATAATTTGGTAACAAACGGCGTTTTCAGTGCCTAAGCCGCCCAGCCCCAGCGCTGTTTTGCCGACTCCGAGAAAGAGCTGGTTTGATCATCATGGATATGAAGCGGATCGCCGAAGCCCTGGCTGAAGAAGGGCTGATGGTGGACAGTTCCCCCTTGCCAGCCCTGGCAGCCGTGACAGTGGAACACCTGTCCTATAATTCCCGTTTTGTCAGCCCGAACACCCTGTTTTTCTGCAAAGGCCTGCATTTCCGGCCCGCTTATCTGGCCCAGGCCATTGAAAACGGGGCCGTGGCTTATATCGCGGAGGAAAAATATCCTGAGATCCGGGCGGATATCGCCTTTATCCAGGTGCGGGACGCCCGCCGGGCCATGTCCGTGGCGGCGATGGCTTTCTACGGCTATCCGGGCCGGGAGCTGAACCTGATCGGCATTACCGGCACCAAGGGCAAAACCACCACGGCTTATTTGATCAAGAATATTATCGACGCCCAGCTGAACCAGACCACGGCGATCCTCTCTTCCATTGAGATTTTCACCGGCAAAGTCAGCGCCGAAGCCTATCTGACCACCCCGGAATCGCCGGATCTGCAGAAATATATTGCCCAGGCCCTGGCCGACGGCATGCCCTATCTGACCATGGAAGTCTCCTCCCAGGCTTATAAAATGGCCCGGGTTTATGGCTTGCGTTTTAATACCGGCGTCTTTCTGAATATTGACGAGGACCATATCAGCGATACGGAGCACCGTGATTTTGAGGAATACCTGGCCTGCAAGCTGGAATTGATCAAAAACAGCGACGTGGCGGTGATCAATGGCGGAACCCGGGAATTCCCCCGGGTGCTGGCGGCCGCCCGGGCCCATGCCAGGCAGGTGGTGACCTACGGCTTTTCGCCCCGGCATGATTATTGGGGAGAAAATATCCGGAAAGTTGGCAACGGCTTCAGCTTCGACGTGGCTGGCCCTGATCATTACCGGGCCGGCTTTGAAATTAAGATGATCGGCCGCTTTAATGTGGAAAACGCCCTGGCCGCCGTGGCGGTGGCCCGTACCCTGGGCATCGGCGACCAGGCCATCCGCAGCGGCCTGGCCAATACCAGGGTGAAAGGCCGGATGAATCTCTTTGAGAATAACGGCGTCAGCGTGATCGTGGATTATGCCCATAATTATTTGAGCTTTTCCCGGCTTTATGAGTCGGTGAAGGCGGATTTCCCCGGCCGCCGCATCGTGGTGCTGTTCGGCTGCCCTGGGGGAAAGGCCTATGGCCGGCGCAGGGATCTGGGCACCCTGACCGGGCAGAACGCCCAGTATGTCTATTTGACCACGGACGACGCCCAGTATGAGGACGTGATGCAAATCAGCCGGGAGATCGCCTCTTATATCGAGCCTTTCGGCGTGCCTTACGAAATCATCCCGGACCGCAAAACCGCCATTGCCACCGCCATCCGCCAGGCTGAGCCGGGAGATGTGATCATCCTGGCGGCTAAGGGGGAGGAGCTCTATCAAAAGGTCAACGGCGAATTTGTGCCCTTTGAATCCGATCTGGTTCTGGCCCAGCAATACTTGGGCCTGCTGTGAAAAAGGCAATCGCCTGACAAATATTTTTTAAGTGAAACTTCCTTATTTATATAGCCTTGTTTAACCAGATCAGCCGCCCGCAGGTAAGCAGCGCTTACCCACCGGCGGCTGTTTGCTGAGCAAAAGCCGTGCTGATCCGTTTATTTTTGCGGGCGCTTCATACTTCCGGTCTTATTGAAGCGGTCATGCCAGGAGAGGGCTTCGGAGAGGA
>DAIMZM010000038.1:0-21236 GCA_036733985.1 Bacillota bacterium | reverse complement strand
TAGGCCTGGCTCAGTACTTCTCCGGTGACATCGTTTGTATAAAACGCCAGCTCCCTGTCCTCGTAGCAGAGCCCTTCCCCAGCGGCGTCAGGGAAATAGAGCCGCACGGCCTGTCCAGCTGGCACATCCCTCTCTATGGCTTCAAGGGTTGAGCTGACCTGGGCCCCCTCGTCCTGGAAAACGGTTTTAACCAGGCCTATTTCTTTGACATAGTACTGCACCGTCGTACCGTTCTCCCCTTGGGTGGTGACCTCTACCGCGTCCGCATACGCCCCAAGGGGTGTGGAGACCGCGGCCTTCGTGCCGGTGATGGATCGTGTGCGCCCGTCCGCCAGTGTCCAGGCGTTTCCCTGGGTGATCGGCTCGGCAAGCAACACCTCTTCCCCACCCCGCTTATCCAGGCTGTTTTCCCGGTAATACGCTTCGCCCGCCGAGTATACCTGGGCCAGTTTCCCGCCGCCGGCGGTAATCACCCGCGCCATCACCGTACCGCCGTTATCTATCCGCTGCTGGACGCAGTTTTCCCCGGTGTAATCGTTATACACAATATAAGCGGCGTATTCGTTGCCCTCTCCGCTATAGCGGTACAGCGCATTTTCCAGCAGGGGGAAATAATCCTCTACCGTGGCTTCGGCAGTTTCCCCGGGTGTGGCTGAGCTTGGCGGCGCGCTTGGCAACGGGGCGTCCGGACCGCCGCAGCCCGAAAGCGCCGCAACCAGCAGGGTTGCGCAAAATACGGCTATTATTTTCATAGCTCCACTCCCCAAAAATTCATCTATCGTTTTCATAGCTTGCCTGGTTCTCAGACAAAAATTCAAAAAACCTGTTTCGGCCGGCATTTATTTTCCGTAAGGCATGTAAACGCAAATACGCGGGGCTTATCCACCCTGCCGTTTTGTTACTTAATAATATCCGGCTCTTTCAGGGTTATCGTTTGTGCGTTATATTCCAGCAAACCGTCTTTTCTCATTTTATTGAGTTCCCTGCTTAAAGACGTCCGCTGAACGCCGAATCTTTCGGCTAAATCCCTTTTTGATATGGGCAGCTTAAGCACAGCGTTTTTTTGAAGGGAGTATTCATATTTCAAAAAATCTATTATCTTTTGCCGGATCGTCTTTAAGGAAATGGCGTCTATTTTATCTGTCAGTACCAGGGTCCTATCGGAAATCTGCTTCATGAGCTCTGTCATGAAGCAGATATTTGTTTGGCTTAATGCCAGGATCAGGTCTTTATCAATCTGGAGCAATACTGTTTCAGATTCGGCAACTACGGTCATCGGATAAAAGTTCCGGCTGGAGAACAAAAGGTTCGCCCCTAAGATGCTTCCGCCTGAAAATACGCTGATTTTCAATATATTGCCGTCCGCGTCTGTTTTTTGAACCGCCACGCCGCCGTCCAGCACAATATCCAATGTGCGGCACTTCTCATTTTGCAGGTGAATGATCCGGCCTTTATGATAGTGAGCTACCCGATGGTTCCCCGCATGAAACAAGCGCATCAACTCATTTTGGGCAAAGCAGCTAAAAAGGCTGAGGCTTGATAAAACGTCCAGATAGGCATTGATCAAAATTTTAACCCACCGCCCAACTAGTTACCATGGTAACTTTTTTATTTTCCGGCTTCAAGTATACTATAAGAAAATGGGAAAGAAAAGAAGCTTGTCATCAAAATAGCACTGGGAGGGCGGACCTTTGAAAAAATACTTACAGCCGGTTTTGCAAATAATCTTTCTTGCCATCTTTATTTTTCTGATCATCAGCGGCAAAGTGCAGTTATGGATGGGGTTATTTATCCTGTCTGTCCCCGCCGCGCTCTTACTGGGTCGCGTTTACTGTGGCTGGATTTGTCCAATCAATACCGTTATGCGGGGTATAACCTGGATAAAAAAGAAATTGCGCCTTAAAAGCGCCGGGACGCCGGGATGGCTCACCAAGCCCTGGATACGCCTGTTTGTTTTAGGATTGTTCATTGCGGCGTTTATTTTTATTATGGTATCCGGGAAAAAGCTGCCTGTGCTGCCGGTTCTTTTTGCCATAGGCGTCCTGCTGACTTGCTTTTATCCCGAAGAACTATGGCATCGTTATTTATGCCCATATGGAACAATGATGAGCTTTCCGGCCCGGAAAGCAAAACACGCCATGGCCATCGAGCCCCGGTTATGCAATAATTGCGGTGGGTGTGAGCGCGTATGCCCGGCAAAAGCGGTAGAAAAATCCGAGCGCGGTTATGAAATCCGGAAAGAGGATTGTATCGTATGTATGAGCTGTGCCGGAGCCTGCAAGCAAAAGGCTATTACTTACCGGTAAAAGTCGCTCAGCTATTAGAGCGGAGCCGATTAAGCTGTTTATTGATCGTATGCTAAAGCAGCTACAGCAAATAGAATTTATTAGCGCCCTTAACGCTTATCCAGCGGTAGCTGATATACGCGGCAAGGGCGTACAGGCCAGTCATGACTAAAAGCGAGAGCCTATGATCCGGCGCAAGGTTCAGGAGAATTGCCGCCGGAAGAATGGTAATTGCCATGCCGCCAAATATACCGGCCAGCACCGGTACGCTTTGCTTGATCACCTGCGCCTCATGGCTCCAGTCTAGCTTGGGCCAGATCAGGTTGGCGATCAGGCCGGCCTGGGCTGTAAATATCCCGCAGACGGCAGGCATCAAATAATAGAGCAGCGCCAGCCGGAACCCGGGGCGCAGCGTAATAGCCAGCAACGTGGCGTTAAGCGCGATCGCGGGAATCGTCAGCGCCAGGTTTACCGCAATCTTCGCAAAAAATATGGCGCGCGCGTCAACCGGCAGCACCTTTAACTGCCAGAGGGCCTTCCCTTCTATTGAAACCGCACTGGACGTGGTGGGGGTCATTGCCGTAAGCGCACACAGTAAAAACGGTGCGAATGTTTGGGCGGCGGCGCCTATCCCAGGCATGCCAAGTATCACGGCCACCTGCTCCGCACCGGAAAACAGCATAGCGCCACAGGCGAAAGTCATCAGTATTACGCCTATAGCGGTGTTGACCACATATAAGGCCGATGACGTATAGCGCCGCCATTCCTTTTTAAACAGTGCCTTTAACGGACTGGCCCGCCGTACTTTGCCAAGACGGAAGGCTTTCTGTTTTTTTACGCCGGTAAGCCATTCGTTGATTCCGCGATAGGTCTTGGCTAAAACCAAGGTGAAAAGCGCGATGGCCATGATGGATATGACGATAAACAGCAGCAGCGATCCGGCGCTTCCTTGCGTAACCGCGTTGGCAAACCAACGGCTGGGAGGATACAGCCGATAGACTGATTCAGATACTGCCTTTGCGATACTGCCGAAATCCTCCGCTATTGAAATGATCCTCTCCGTATTAAACGAATATAAAATGATCGGGATCATTATCGCGAAGGCCAGCAGGATCGATACGAGGTTTTTATACCGGAACGTAACGCTGAATCGTGCGATCAGCAACCCGATGGCGGCGCTGACAATAATCGGAAGCGCCGGAATCAGAAACAACGTCAGCAAAAAGAAGATATAAAACATTGGGCCGGGCGCGCCGCGTACGGCGTAGACCACGCCCGCCGGTATTAAAACGAACGCCGCAAAGAACAGTTCCGCGCCGTATAGCATCAGCAAACGGCTAAGCACCAGCGTTCGCGCGGGAACCGGCAGGGAGAGCAGCAGATCATCATCACGCTGCCCAAAAAGAACGCCATTTGCGCGGAATATTCCCGTGATAAGAATCATCAGGCTGGCCGCCGCCATCCCGAGGGTGGGCAAAATATCCAGCATACCTATTTGTTCAAGCGGGATGCTCATCCCATAGAAATACAGGCCGCACATGCCCAGCATCATAAGGGCAATCAGAGCAAATCCGGCCAGCCTTAAATAGCCTTTGAACCGTATCGATTTATCCCTCTCATAGCGCAGCTTGTTGAGGTCAAAAACGCGGTAGGCGTTCACGCGTAATAAAATCCCTAGTTGCTTCATCGCCCGATCAACTCCATAAACTGTTCTTCCAGAGAATGATCGCCTTTAACCTCTTCCATGGTTCCGGATATCACCAGCTTACCATCACGTATGATCGCGATTTTGTTGCACAGCTTTTCCGCCACGTCGAGCACGTGAGTAGAAAAGAATATCGCTGCGCCTTTATCACACTGTTCACGCATGATCTGCTTGAGCGTATGGGCGGCCTTGGGGTCCAATCCCACAAAGGGTTCGTCTAATACCAGCAGCTTCGGATCATGCAGGAGCGCGGAAATGATGACCAGCTTTTGCTTCATGCCGTGGGAATAGCTGCCGATCAAATCGCCGAGCGCAGAGATGATCTCAAATGCGTCGCCGTAAAGTTGCAGCCTCTCACGGCGCTCGTTCCCGCCCACATCATAGATATCTCCGATGAAGTTCAGGTACTGTATGCCCGTCATAAATTCGTAGATATCCGGGTTGTCAGGAATAAACGCCATTTGCTTTTTACATAGGACCGGGTCTTCCATAATGGAGGTGCCGTTAATCAGAATATCGCCCGAATCAAATTTTAATGCGCCGGCCACCGCCCTAAGTGCCGTCGTTTTGCCGGCGCCGTTATGGCCGATGAAACCGTAGATATCCCCCGCCTCCACCGTTAGCGTCAAACTGTCCACTGCTTTATGCCCGCCCCCATAAATCTTAGTCAAGTCCCGAATTTGCAGCATATCTTAAACCCTTTCCCTTAAATAATCGCGCCCTATCCTTGGGCGCCTTACCCCTTGGCGATGAAGAGGATAATCCAATGGATTAACATAACCAGCAGAGAGATCAAAAATGCTGAAACTGACGGCTGTTCCTTCTTTGAACGCAGCTTTACCATGTAGTAAATGATCACGGGCATCAGCGCGGTGATGAAGGCAAACCATTTTTCCACCGTTTTGACGCTGCCGCCGATTCCCCAGTGATATGGGATTAGGGTGGGCAGACTTGGGTATATGAGGATCGTCGCAACAAACGACAACACCGTCGCAGCAATAATGATCTTTGCAAACGGTACGGATACTTCTTTCTTTTCCATCACATTGTTCCTTCTTTCTCTTCTCTTTGCATTACTCTAGGTTGTTGCGCGCTTACAGCGTTGGTTAATCTTATGCGTTATCTTAACAGCTTAGAAAAACAGCCGTTTGCATAGCGCATGTCCATGCTCTCCCCTGTTTTCATAATTTCTTTGATATTTAACTCCAGCCTGGCTAATCCCCTATATAAGCCGTGTATTAATTCGGAATCAAATCCGGCAAAAATTTTCTCTAAAAAGTCTATTTCCTGTTTATCCCGTTTTTCAAAATAATCCTTGCATTTCGGAGTAAGCTCAATCCGTAACGCTCTGGCATCATTTTCATCCTTGGAAATTGCGATATAGCCGCTTTTCTGTAAAGCGGCAGCTATCCGTTTTGCATTTTGACGCGAATAGCCAATAAAATTCGCTAATTCACTGATCATTGGCGGTTCCTTAAATGTTGAAACGCCGATAATAAAAAGCCATTGTTTAGTGGTGATGTTCTTATCAAATCCGTCGCCCAGCACTTGCAATTTATTCGACAAAGTAAATATCGTCCCGAATATATAGGCCTTCTCTTTAAGCGCGCTCATTGCCAAGCCTCCGTTAATTAACATATTACCTATATAATACGCAACATGGCACCTATTGTCAATGGCTTTTAAAATATTTTAAACGTGTCATTAATATAGATGATAAATATGTGTTATACTGAATTTATGGGGGGTGATGAGATGATCTTTATCACAGGCGATACCCACGGTGAATTTACGCGGTTCAGCACAGATAATTTCCCGGAACAAAAGGGGACGTCCAAAGCGGATTATATTATTGTCTGCGGGGATTTCGGTATTTGGGATAACTCCAAAGGGGAGCGTCACTGGCTGGACTGGCTGAACAACAAGCCCTTCACCACCCTGTTTGTCACCGGCAACCACTCCAACTACGATTTACTTAAGCGCTTTCCGGTCAGCCGGTGGAACGGCGGCAAGGTACAGATGATCCGCGACAGCGTCATCCACCTGATGCGCGGCCAGGTTTACGACATTGCCGGCAAGCGCGTGTTCACGATGGGCGGCGCCTCCTCCCACGATATTGAGGCGGGTATATTGGAGCCGGAGGACCCCGACTTCCACCGCAAGCGTAAGCGGCTGGACAGGCAGCAGGCGCTCTACCGGATCAACCATGTGTCCTGGTGGCAAGAGGAGCTGCCCGACGAAGCGGAGTACGAAACAGCCCGGAAAAACCTGGAAGCCTGCGGCTGGCAGGTGGATTATATCGTCTCCCATTGCTGCCCTTCCGGCATTCAGGACATAATCGGCGGCGGGAGATATCGGCATGACCGGCTGACCGATTTTTTTGAGGAAATCAGCGGGCGCTGTAATTTCGATTATTGGTTTTTCGGTCACTATCATGATAACCGGGTGCTGCTGCGCAAATATATGTTGCTGTATGAGCAGATCATCCGGATTGAATCAGCGTAAAGGACAGCGGAGCCGCTTGTTTTGCGCTGTTTTTTTATATTTAAAAATCGCTACGGAGGAATTGAAATGAAAAAGAAAGGTGCATTTATTTTTTTAGCCTTGCCTTTGCTCATCGTACCGGTCACGGCATGCTCCGCAGCGGCAGGAACTTTAACCGCGGTCTATTTAGGTGTTAAGGATTACGGAACTGTGCAAGCCGATGATAAGGACAGCTTTCGGTACCGCTTCAGCATCGGCGGGGAAGAAGTTATTTACGGCGTTTCAAACGCAAATGATTATAAAATCAATAATATATTGGCTGAGGGATATGTATTTAACCTGACTGTCGGAGAGGATACGGTGGTAGATATCAGCATTGCCGAGCCAGATGCCGCGGGAACCGTTCAATCGATTTCAGCGGATACCGTAACAGTGGCTGGGGATGATATCAAAATCACTTCCAACACAAAAATCTATGAGATTACCGGTAAGGCAGGAGGCGCAAAAGTTGAGGAGGCAGCGTTGGGAACAGGCAGGTCTGTCAAAGTGTACGGTAATCCGGCGGATACCATCTATCTGACATTCGTGGCGGAGCCATACCAGGCGCCGGTCAGGGGGACTGCCGGTCAGCGTACCGTGAAAAACTTCCTTGCTACCGCCCTGGAGCCTGCGGGAACAGTTTTGTACGTTTGCGGAGGCGGCTGGGACTGGCAGGATACGGGGGCCGGCAACCAAGCGACAACAATCGGGCTGTCTCAGGCCTGGTTGGATTTCTTTCAGTCCCAGGACGATACTTACGCCTATATAAACGACAGCAATTATTCCGAGAGCTATTTCCCCCATAACGGTTATATCGAATATTACTATGCAGGCATAGACTGCTCAGGCTATATCGGCTGGGCGGTATACAATGTGATGAATACTGAAAGCGGAAAAGACGGTTATGTGGGCGTATCTACAAATACCGCAAAGAGATTAGCTGAAGACTATAGCTATGGAACATGGACGCGGGATTTTGACAGCTCCAGCTTCAAGCCGGGGGATGTGTTCAGCTTGTTAGGGCATGTATGGATCTGTTTGGGCGTATGCGGGGACGGCAGTTTGGTGATTATGCATTCCGTGCCGTCGGACAGCAAAAGCGGCAGCACCGGAGGGGGCGTACAGCTGAGCGGTGTGGGCAAAACTGAAGACTGTCAGGCATACGCGCTGGCAAAAGAATACATGGAACGCTATTACCCGGAATGGAGCGACAGATATCCGGCAGTATTTAGGAGCTATAGCAGCTATACCTCTACAGCAAATGCCAGTGCAGGCAAATTCTCCTGGAATCTTGACGAGACAGGGTTGCTGGATCCGGAGGGTTATGCGGATATGTCGGCGGAAGAGATTTTAAAAGACTTGTTTGGTGAAAATTCTAATTGATTAAAAAATGAACTGAACCAGCCGTGAGCGCTGATCTTATAAATATTGCCGTCAACAACCATCGGCCGTCGGGTCAATCCTGACCATTGACGCCAAGAAAAACCCCCTTTCACCCTGGGGTGAAGGGGGTTTTTTAGCGGTTGCAGGCTTAGGGCAGGCCTGTATTTTGCTAGGCGTTTGTCAGCGCATTGACCAGCGTTGTTACCGTTTCCGCGGCATTGCCCAACAGCAGCGTCACATTGCCCCGGTCATAAAGGGGGTTCGGCACGCCGGAATAGCCTGGGTTCCGGTCATAATTGCAGATGATGATATGCTTGGCCCGCTCAGCGTTTAACACCGGCATGCCGTAGATGGGCGTACCCTCGGCAGTATTGGCGGCCGGGTTGATAACGTCGTTAGCGCCCACCACAATCGCTACATCGCAGTTTTCAAACTCCGGATTGATATCGTCCATTTCCCGCAGCTTTTCATAGGGCACGTCAGCTTCGGCCAGCAGCACGTTCATATGCCCCGGCATGCGTCCGGCTACCGGATGGATGGCGAAATCCACCAGCGCGCCATTATGCGCCAGCTGGTCGGCCAGCTGGCGTACCTGCATCTGCGCCTGGGCGATGGCCATACCATAACCGGGGATAATGATAACCCGCCGGGCGGACCGCAGCAGCTGCTCCGGCGTCTCCCGTTCCTTCAGGGGTCCAGCTTCCGGAACAGCGGCGGGTTCCGGCGCAGCCGCTTTATGGCCGGAAGCCACGGATGTTCTGCCCATCAGGATATCGGCAAGATGACGGTTCATGGCCCGGCACATGATCTGCGTCAGCAGCAGTCCGGAGGCGCCGACGACGCCGCCGATGGCAACCAGCAGCGGATCACTAATGGCCATGCCGGCAATGGCGCCTGCCACGCCCGACAGGGAATTGAGCAAGGAAATCGTGATCGGCATATCCGCGCCGCCCACCCGGATAGCAAAGGCGACACCGAAGAAGCCGCTGACAACGGCGCACAGGATAATGAAAAACAAGGGCGGAAGCGGCTGCACCACAATCAGCACAATCGTCACAACAGAGGCCAGCAGCGCCAGGCTGGTGATCCGCTGATGGGCGGGCCAGACCACGGGATGCTGCCCCAGCACTTTATGGAGCTTGCCGGCGGCCACCAGGCTGCCGGTGAGCGTCACCATGCCTACCATCAGGGCGAGCCCGGCTGTAGCCAGGCTGAACGTATCCAGCACGCCCCCGCTCAGCACGGATATGACGGCGACCAGAGCGGACGCCGCGCCGCCAAAGCCGTTAAGCAGCGCCACGACTTGCGGCATGTCGATCATTTTGATACGCTGAGCCCACAGCAAACCGCAGGCCAGCCCGATGGCCAGGCAGAGCCACAGCTCAACCAAGGAGAAGATATCGTAGCGGTACAGCGTCAGCAGCACAGCCCCGGCCGTACAGACCGCGCTGAGCAGGTTGCCGGCTACAGCGGTTTTTACCTTGCTCATCATGGAGATGCCGATGAGTACGCCCAGGACCAATACGCCGCAGAACGCATAATAAACGGTCACGCTCATCCCCGATCCTCCTTAGGCCCGAACATTTTCAGCATGCGGTGGGTTACGCTAAACCCGCCCGCCACATTGAGCATGGCCAGAAAGATAGCTAAAAAACCCAAAACGCGGTTGCCGGTTCCTGCCGCAGAGGCGGCGGCGGTCAAAGCGCCCAGCACAGTGATGCCGGACAACGCGTTCATGCCGGACATCAGCGGTGTGTGCAGCAGGCTGGGCACATTTTTAATGATCTTATAGCCGATCAGCGTCGCCGCGATAAAAATGACAATCAGCAATACGGGATGCATACAAACCCTCCTCTTGATTGGTATCAGTGGGCATTTGCCTGCATGGCCTCTAGCGCGCCCGCGTGAACCAGCTTTCCGTCAACGGTGGTGAGGATAGAAGCGACGATTTCGTCCTCCCGGTCCAGGGTGAACTTGCCATCCTTCATCAGGTATTGCACCAGGTTGCAGACGTTATGGGCGAACATCCAGGTGGAGCTGGTAGGCAGCAAGCCGGGAATGTTTTTGATGCCGTTGATGGTCACATCGTGCTTCACAGCCACCTCGCCGGGGACGGTGACAGCGCAGTTGCCGCCCTGATCAATGGAGATGTCGACGATAACTGAGCCGGGCTTCATAGACATGACCATTTCCTCGTCCAACAGAATGGGCGCGACTTTGCTGGGTACCAGCGCGCTGCAAAAGACCACGTCCATTTCCTTTACCCGAGGCAAGAGCGCCGCCCGCTCCTTGACCAGCCATTCCTCAGGCAAGGCCTTGGCATAGCCGCCCTCACCGATGGCGATATCCCCGGGAACCCCAATATCCACCACTTTAGCGCCAATGCTCATCGCCTGCTCAGCCGCGTCGGGCCGGATATCCGCGGCATGGACCACCGCGCCCAGCCGCTTGGCGGTGGCGATGGCCTGCAGCCCGCCCACGCCGCAGCCGATCACCAGCACATTGATGGGCTTGATCATGCCAATGGCGCAAAAGATCTGCGGCGCGAACTTGGCCAGATCATTGATGGCCATGATCATGCCCTTATAGCCCGCGCAGGTGCTCATAGAGGTCAGGGCGTCCATGTTCTGGGCCCGGGAGATCCGTGGGATACCGTCCAGCGTCAAGCTGACGATACCCTTATCGGCCAGATTGCGCACCATGGCGTGGTTGACCGGAGAGGCTGGGTGGATAAAGGTTACCAGATATTGGCCTTCATGCATCATGTCCACTTCGTGCAGATTTTTCGCCGTATTGAACTGGGGCTCTTTGACCTTGAGAATCAAGTCGGCCTGTTTGTACAGCGCCGCCACATCATCGATGATTTGCGCGCCCGCAGCCACATATTGGGCATCCTGATAGAACGCGCCCGTACCCGCGCCCTTTTCCACCAGAACATCGGCGCCGGCCTTAACATACTTTTCCACTGTCTCCGGGATTGCGGACACCCGCCGCTCACCATGCATGATCTCCTTGGGAATACCGATGATCATAACAATACCTCCTTTTTTTTATGATTGCTGGGGTAAGACGCATAATTCATTTTTCACAGTAGAAAAAACAACCATGGTTTTTGTGGTGGATACGCCCTTGATCGCTTTAACCTCATCCAGCACATGCTCAAGATCCTTAGTGGAACAAGCGATGATTTTCAAGATATAGTCCAGATCGCCGGTGACATAATGACATTCCTGGATTTGGCGCATATTCAGCACAGTTTGACGAAAGCTTTCATTGTATTTGGGGTGTTCAATGCCGATGGAGATGAAAGCCAGTATGCCCATGTCGATCTTCTGATGATCCAGCACAATGGAATATTGCTGGATCACGCCGCTGCTTTCCAGCTTCCTGATGCGTTCGATGACCGCTGAGACGGAGAGGTTAATTTTTGCGCTGATAGACGAGGCGTTTTCCCGGGCGTTTTTCTTCAGGCATTCCAGGATCTGTATGTCAAGATTGTCCATTGCCGCACCCCCTGCCCAGTATTTTCTTTTATTACTGACATTATTGCATATAGCGCTAAAAAATAAAAGATATCCGTAATAAATCCGTTGAATTTTTTCCGGAAATATTAGAACACTAAAATTATTTTACTTTTCCCCTTTCCTGAAAACGTTTCACCGAAAATTTTTCTGCCAAGTTTGCCAGAGGCTGGAAAAGGCGTGAAAAAAGATGCGACCAGCCAGGTTATAGCCAATAAAAAACGGTAAAGCCGAACCGGTCAGACGCGCGAAAATACAGAGGCCGGCCGCCGGCGCCAGCCTGATCCTTGGCCTGGGGAAAAGCGCCAGGCCTGGTTTTCCGGCACGTTTCGCCCCCGCCCCCCATATATTAAACCGAAGCGCCACGCCGGTTCGGTTTGGCGGAAAAGCTGGGACAGGGGGCTTGCCCATGGTCAGTATCAGCCTATGTATGATCGTCAAAAACGAGGAAGCTGTGCTGGGCAGGTGTTTAAGCTCGGTAAAGGGTTTGTTCGACGAAATCATTATTGTCGACACCGGTTCCACCGACAGCACCAAGCAGATCGCCGCCAAATTTACGGAAAAAATTTACGACTTTCCCTGGATCGACGATTTTTCCGCCGCCAGGAATTTTGCTTATGAACAGGCCGCTATGACCCATATCATGTGGCTGGACGCGGACGATATCCTGCAGCCGGAGGAGGCCGCCAAACTGCGGCGGCTTAAGGAGACCCTGGACCCGGATGTGGACGCGGTGATGATGCGCTACCATACCGGCTTTGACCAGCAGGGACGGGTGGTTTTTTCCTATTATCGGGAGCGCCTTACCCGCCGGGCCTGCGGTTTCCGCTGGCAGGAGCCGGTCCATGAATACCTGGCTGTATCCGGTAAAATCATCAACGCCGATATTTCTATTACTCATGCCAAGGCCCAGCCCCGCCAGGGCGTAAAAAACCTGGAAATCTATGAGAAGCTGACAGCTTCCGGACAGCCTCTTTCCCCCCGGGCCACCTATTACTTTGCCCGGGAGCTCAAGGATCATCAGCGGCTGGCGGAAGCGGCGGTCCTGTTCAGCCGCTTTCTGGACGAGGACCGGGGCTGGCTGGAAGACAATATCACAGCCTGCGGCGAGCTGGCTAAATGTTATCAGGCTCTGGGCGACGGGGCAAAAGCCTTATCCAGCCTGTTCCGCAGCTTTACTTATGACGCCCCCCGGGCTGAGCTCTGCTGCCAGATCGGCTATCATTTCAAATCCCTGGGCAAATACCAGCAGGCTGCCTTTTGGTTCGATCTGGTGCTGAAGCTGGAGCGGCCCAAGAACGGCTGGGGCTTCCAGCAGGATGATTGCTGGGGCTATATCCCCTGCCTGGAATGCGCGGTCTGCTTTGACAAGCTGGGCGAATACGAAAAAGCGGCCCGCTACAATGAGCTGGCCGCCTTGTATCATGCCGATTCCCAGGCAGTGGCCTATAATCGGGAATACTTTGCCAAGCGGAAAAAGGACGCCTATTGATTGGCGCTGACGCTATGCAGTTTCAGCTTATTCACCTGCCGGAGGGCAATCAGGTTGACCACGACCATGAACAGGGCGCCGATAGCGGCGGCGACCAGGCAGGCGGCCCAGATCGGCTCCCGGATGAAGCGGATATAATCCTCCTCAATGCCCATCACCACCCAGCGGCCCAGCACGATGCCTAGGGCCACCCCGAGAATCAGCCCCATCAACCCTAAGAGTATGCTGTCCCGGTACACATAGGCCCGGGTCTCTTGAATGGTGTAACCGTTCACCCGCATCACCGCCAGTTCCCGGCTTTTCTGCTTGATATACATGAAGTTCAGATCCAGCAGCACCATGGCGGCCATGGCGGCGGAAAGCACCAGCAGCACCGCCACCAGCACATCGATGCCCTGGGAAACCTCGTCGAACAGCACCCGGTTCCGGGAGCCGTCGTCGCAGCGCAGGAAGCCCGGCATAGCGCTGAGCTCTTGGATCAGCCCCTGGCTATCCCCGGGAGCAGCGGTATTGATATAAAAAGTATTGTCATCCAGGGCCTGGCCGCTGGCTGCTTCGAAATAATCCCCGCTCATCACCAGGCTGTGGAAGGCGTAGTTCTCAAAAATCCCGGCAATGGTCACCACAAAGGTATCGCCGTTCCCGTCCAGCAGCTGGATAGCGTCCCCCGTCTCCCAGCCTTCCACCTCGGCAATGCGCTGGGAGATCAGCGCGCCGCTGAAGGGCACGGCCAGGCTTTCTTTAGTCACGCTGTCCCGCAGCCGCATGAATTCATTAAAATAAGTCAGATCCCGGCCGCTGATCAGATGGGCGGAAGCCCAGTCCCCGCCGGGCCCCCGGAAATAGTAGAGCTTATCCTGCAGCCGTAAATAGTCCAAGCCTTCCTCCTCAGCCAGGCGCTGAGCAAAAGCGGCGGTAACCCCTTCCCCGTCCCGGCTGTCTGTGGTCAGGCAAAGGTCATAGCAATAAATATCCTGATATTGCCGCTCCACCACGCCGCTGATGGCCAGCCGCATGGTCAGGCTGATCACCAAGAGGGCCGTGCAGCCGGCCAGGCCGATAATGGTCATGTACAGCCGCCGTTTGTCATGGAGCAGGCTTTTGACCATGGCCCGGGTATAGAGGGGCTGCTTGCCCCACCAGGCGTATTTTTCGAAGAAGCGGGCCCTGGCTAAAGGCGGCTTCTGCCCCCGGAGCAAATCCGTGGCAGCCTCGGCCAATTGCCTGCGGCAAGCCAGACAGGTCAGGGCCAGGGTAGCCGCCAGCGTACAGGCCATGGCTAACAAGGCCTGGCCAAAGTGAAAATAGAGCCGGTAATGGTCGAAAATATAGAGGGAGGCATAGCCGTTCAGGGAGATGGCCTCCACCACCAGGAAAGCGGCCAGCCAGCCCAAGAGGCAACCCAGGCCGGCGCCGGCCAGGGTATAGGCGCTGAAGCGGCGGCGGATTTCCCGGCGGGTAAAGCCCAGGGCCTTCTGGGCCCCCAGCAGTTCACGCTGCTCCGAAACCATGCGGCCAATGGAAGTGAAGCAGACCATCACCGCCACCATGATGAAAACCAGGGCAAAAGAGACCCGGAGCCCGCTGACATTGGCCGAGCTGTTGCTGATGGTGCGGTAACCCGCATTACCCTTCAAATTGCTCAGCAGCCAGGGATAGTCTTCCACCGCCGCCAGCCGGTTTTGGGCAGCGTCTGCCTGGGACTGGCCGTCTGCCAGGGCGGCTTTCCCCGCCGCCAGCTGCTCCCGGCCCTCCGCCAGCAGGGCCTGATTGGCTTCCAGCTCTGCTTGGCCCTGAGCCAGCTGGTTCTGGCCGTCATAATATTGCCCCCAGCCCTGGGCCACCTGGGCCTTGGCTTCCGCCAGCTGTTGCTGATAATCCGCCACCTTTTCCTGACCCAGCCGGTATTCCAGCTCCCCGTCATTGACCTTGATCTTGGCTTCCTGGAGCTGTCCCTTGGCATTGTTCAACGTCCGGACGGAAGCCTGGTATTCCTCCAGGTATTGGCTGTAGAGCGCCTTGGCGTCGGCCAGCGCTTCCTTGGCCTCCGCCAGCTGTTCCTCTTTTTCCTCTAAATCCTCCTGGGCCCCATAGTAGGCGTCCACCAAATCTTCCAAGGCGGTGAGCTGATCCAGGTCAGCTCCGGCTTCTTCACTGTCTGCCCGGATCCGGTCCAGGGCGGCCTCCGGGTCGCCGGGATAACCGGCTGCGGTCAGGGCGCTGGTCATAGCGGATTCCGCCAGATCCAGGTAATAGCGGTAGGTTTCCAGCTGTTCTTCGCTGCTTTCCACCCGGCCTTCCGCTACCTGTATTTGCACATTGGCGTCTTCCAGCTGCTGGGAAGCCTGAAGCAATTCCTCGTCAGCCACGGTGATCTGCCGCTCCGCCTCCCGCAATTGCTGCTGATAGCCGTCCAGCTCAGCGCGGGACTGGGCCAATTGCTGAGTCCCCTGCTTAAGCTGGCTTTCCCCCTGGCGGATCTGGCTTTCCGAGGCATAGAGTTCGCGCTCTGCCGAATCCAGCTGGTCTTCCCCACTCTGGATCCGGCCTTCCCCCGCAGCGATCTGCCACTGGGCGTCCTGCAGCTGGCCTTCCTTCTCCGCGATCTCTTCAGCGCCCTCAGCCAGCTCCTGCCTGGCTTGGGCCAGCTGGGCTTCTCCCGCGCCGACCAGGCTATCGTAACGCATTTTCCCCCGCTCTTGTCCCAGTTGGTAGAGCTGCTTTTCCACCCCGTAGGCCGCTGACCAATAAGCGCCGCTGAACCGGTCCAGCCCAGCCAGGGCAGAACTGGTCACCAGCACCTTGGGGTAGCAGTTGTCAAAGGCCTGGGCGTCGAAAGCCGCCGGCAAGACCTGGATATAGTAAGCCGGGGCGCTGTTGCCAATGGTGGAAATGCCTCGGGAATCCGCGCTGTAATTATTGATATAAGCCGGGCTTTTCACCAGCCCGCTGATGATATAGCCGGTTTCCGCCAAATAAGTTTTACCCTGGCTGTCCCGGCCGTCCAGGATCAGCCTGTCCCCGATGGCCAAACCCGTCTCCCGGGCCATGGCCGCTTCGATCAGGGCTTCTTCCGGGCCGGACGGCCATTCCCCAGCCACCAGCTCCGAACAGTCGATGCGCTGGCTCAGGGAATTCACCAGCAAAAGCAGGGTTTCGTTGCCGACGGGCGCGGTGGCGGTGGCGGTATAGACCCCCTCCGCGTCAGCAACGCTGTCCAGGGCCAGGATGGCTGCCAGATCTTCCTGGGTGATCCCATAGGGATAGACGATCTCAAAATCATGCAGATTGTAGCGGTCAAAGTAGCCGGCGGCGGTTTGGCGCATGGCCTGCCCGGAAAAACCGGTGCCCAGCACCACAGCTACGCTGACGCAGATGATCACGGCCAGGGACATAAACGTGACCCAGGTCTTTTTGATATGCCGCAGCAGTTCCGTGATCCAGATCCCCTGCCGGAGCGGTCCTTTTCCCCGCTTTTTCCCTTGCCGCTTCATAGCCCTTACCACACCAGTTCCGCCGCCCTGGCCGGATGCTTGTTGATAAAGACGTCGGAAACCACGCCGTTCCGCATGCGGATTATGCGGTTGGCCATTTTGGTGATCTCCTCATTATGGGTGACCATGATCAGGGTGGCTCCCTGGGCCACGATGCGTTCCAGCACCGAGAGCACCTCAATGCTGGTGGCATAATCCAGGGCCGCCGTGGGCTCGTCCGCCAGGATCAGCCGGGGCTTTTTCACCAGAGCCCGGGCAATGGAAACCCGCTGCTGCTGGCCGCCGCTCATTTGGGCCGGGTAATTATTGGCCCGGGGGGATAAGCCTACCATATCCAGGGCCTGGCCCGGGCTTAAGGCGTCGGGGCACAGCTCGGCGATGAATTCCAGGTTTTCCCGGGCCGTCAGATTGGGCATCAGGTTATAAGCCTGGAAGATGAAGCCGATATGATGGCGGCGGTATTCGGTGAGCAGCTTGTCGTCGGCCTGGGAATAATCCCGGCCCTCAAAAAAAAGGCTGCCGGAAGTCAGCTGATCCATGCCGCCGATGATGTTCAGCAGCGTGGATTTGCCGCAGCCGCTTTCCCCCAGCAGCACCAGAAATTCCCCTTCGTAAACGTCCAGGTTGACGCCTTTCAGCACCTGGGTGACCAAATCGCCGTTGACGAAATCCTTCCGGATCTCCCTGAGAGAGATCACCACCGGCTTTTCTTCCTGGATGCCCAGGATCAGATCCTTGGCGTCGATGGCGATGGCCGCCAGCATGGACAGGTTTTCAGCCAGGCTGACATCCGCTTCCTCAAAAAGGGAACCGTCCTTCTTGTTGATGATCTGGATGCAGCCGATGGTTTCGTATTTATTGGCCAGAGGTACGCAGATCATGGAGCGGGTGACAAAGCCGGTGGCCGCGTCAAAGCGCCCGGCCCAGCGGCTATCCTGCTGGCAATCCCGCACCACCGTGGTTTTGCCGCTTTGCACCACAGCGCCGGCAATGCCCTCTCCCGGCGCCAGGGACAGGCCGGAAAGATCCGCGGAGCCGATCCAGAAGGAGGGATAAATGCGCCTGTCGCCGTTTTTATTGTAAAACCAGATGGTGCCGGCTTCCGCGTCCACAGCCCGCACCACGCTGGCCAAAGAGGAGCGTAAAGCGTCTTCCAGCTTATCCGCGTTCCGCAGTTCCTCGGTGATTTTCCAGACCACTTCCATGTAGCCCACTCGGTTTACCCCGGTCATGCTTGCCCTCCCTGCCCGTCCGCCTCCGGCAGGCACTGCCTGTCCAGCGCAACGATCTCAAATATTTCCACCTCTTGGTCAATGCCTTTCAAAGCTTGATGAAAGCTGTCCCTGACCTTGACGGCGTTGCCCAAGCGGCTGACGATAGCGCCGGAGGCCAGCACCTGCCCGCCTTTGGCGCAGGATTGGATGCGGGAGGCCAGGTTCACATTGCTGCCGATCACATCGTATTTGGCCTTCCGTTCCGAGCCGATATTGCCCAGCACCACCTCGCCGCCGTTCAGGCCGATGCCCATGGCCAGGGCGGGCCAGCCTCTAGCCTGGTTGGCGGTGTTAAGAGCCGGCATGCGCCGCTGCATCTCAATGGCGCAGGCCACCGCGTCGTATTCCCGGGCCGGGCTGGGCCGGGGCGCGCCGAACACCGCCACGATGGCGTCGCCGATGAACTCCAGGATGGTGCCGCGCCAGGCGGAGATCACCTCGATCATCTCCGCCAGATAGGCGTTGAGCATGGCGATCAGATCCTGGGCAGCCATCCGCTCCGCCAGGCTGGTAAAGCCCCGGAGGTCGGAAAAGAGGATGGCCGCTTCCTGCTTTTTGCCGCCGATTTCCAAACCGGACGCATGCTCCAGCAGTTCCTGGACGATTTCATCGGAAAGATAACGGCCAAAGGTCTTTTTAATGAATTCATTCCTGGCTTCCAGCTGCCGATTCAGGCGGTTGATGCGCTGCATGGCCAAAACCGCGTTCCGCAGCTCTTCCAGCTCGGTAAAATCGTTCAGCACCGCTGTGACGCCGATCTTTTGCCCCTGGTTTTTGATAAAAGAGGTGCTGACCAGCAATTTCTTTTCGCCGTCCCGCCTTTGATAGGTGATCAGGGCCTGATGGGGCCGGTCGTCCTCATAAACCGCGTCCAGGATGGTTTGGATAAAGGCGTCGTTCCCTTCCCGCTGGAAAAAGATTTTGGCAAAGGATTGGCCCACGCAGTCCTTGTCCAAATCCAGCAGTTGGCAGCAGGCAGGGTTGATCCCCACGACCCGGCCCTTCAAATCCACGGTTAGCACGCCCTCGGCCAGATCCCGCACCACCTGCTGATAAGTAAACAGCTCCAATTCGCTCATAGCAGCCCCATCCTGTTCAAGTAGTCCAGGGATTGTTGCTGGCCCGCCGCCCCCCGGACCTCCACCAGCAGGCCGGCCTCTGGGAAATAGGCTGCCCGGAGCCGGGCAAATTCCCCCCAGTCCAGGCAGCCGCTGCCCACCGGCAGATGCAAATCGTTTTTGCCGTCATGGTCGTTGATATGTCCATGGCGGATATAAGGACCCAGCCGCTTGGCCCAGGTTTTTAAGGGGGTAGGCGAAAGAGCGGCATGGCCGTAATCCAGGCAAAGACCAAAATTGGCATGGACGCTTAACTGTTCCGCCAGTTCGGCCAAAGGCTCCGGGCCGGCGTCAAACATATTTTCCAACCACAATTCCAGCTCCGGATATTCCCGGAGCATGGTTCCATAAAAGGCAACGCTTTTTTCCAGCCAGCCCGCACGATAATCCCCGCCGGTGAGAAAAGGATTCAGATTGCTGTGCACCACCACGCCCCTGGCCCCCAGCTTCCTGGCGATGGCCAGGCTCTGGCTTACCCGCAGCTGGGAAATTTCCGCGATGCGCGGATCCGGGCTGAAAACAATCACGTCAAAAAAAGCGCCGTGCAGAGTCAGATCCTGGGGCTGCCAGCCCTTTTGGGCAAGGGCGATCAGCCGGGCTGTTTCTTCCCTGTCCTCCAGCACGGCGGGGCTGAAAAAATCATGGTACTCATAACCCAGGCCATAACGTTCCGCCAGGCAGCGGCTTTGCTCAGGCTGGGATAAATCCGGGACGATCTGGAAGCGCGCCATCCGGTTTCACCAAATTTCCCTATATTTTTACCAATTCATATTATAGCTTGCTGTAATTAAGAAAACAAGAAAATTATGGGTTCAGACCCACGCATTTGCTGCAAGGGTCGTCCTTGCCTGCGGCCAGAGCTTCTTCCAGGCTGCCTTGTAAGATATTTTTGGAGCGGCTTAGGCTATAGCACCAGTCCACGCTGTGGTAAGAGCCGCCTCCTGCCGTCCAATAGACCTGGGCCGCGTCAAAAGCCGGATAATGCACCAAGGCCTGCTGCTCCGGGCTCAGGGTATCCCAGGGCAGCTCGCCCCCATTGGCTGCCTGCAAATCCCCCCAGGTGCTGGCAAAATCCGTGCCCGGCCCAACCGCCTCCGGGGGCGCGTCCGCTTCGCCGGTCTCCTCCGTTGGGGGTAAAGCCCCGGCCTCCGCCGCCTGGGGCAGGCCTTCTGCCGGGGCAGCCTCTTCCCGGCCGGGGGTTTCAGCGTCCAAGCCTATAGCGCCGGCAGTCTCCTCGGCTTCTTGGGGAACCGTCTCCTCAGGCAGAGCCGCCGGGACAGCCGCTTCCAGCCCCGGTTTTGCCTGGCCGGCGCAGGCGCTGAGCAGCAGCGCCAGGGCAAGCAGGAATGCCGGCAGCTTTTTTATCTTCATCCCGTTTCCTCCTCTGCCACAGCCTTTTTGGCGCTGGCGGCGGCTTTAAGCGGCCGGCCCTTCACAAGCCAGGCCCCAGGGGCAGGACCGCCTTTTCATGACGGCATAGGTAAAAACCGGCAGCAAATACAGATAACAAGCCGCGAGAACGCTGGCGCTGGGCGCGGAGACAGAAGCCAATGGCACGGCGCAGGCAACGGACCAGGGCACCAGGCCGGCAATGACCACCGCGCTGTTTTCCAAGCTGAGGGACATCTGATAAGGATCCTTTATTACATCCCGGCTTAATTGATGGGTGAGCATAGTGGCCAGGGTCTGGTTGCAAAGCAGCATACTCGTTAGCAAAGACAGGAGGGCCATCGCGCCGAAAGGGGTCAGCAGCCGGCATAAGTCGGAGACTCGCCCCTTTAATGCGTTCAGTAAGCCGGTTCCCTGGAAGATCCCGGCATATGAGGAAGACAGGCAGACAATGGCCGCCACCTGAAACATAGAGAGGATGCCGCCTCCGTTCAACAAAGCGGCAGCGGAACCCGGCGGCGCCTGATAGCCGTACCACAGCAGGCCGGGCAGGGCCTCCGGGCTCAGGCCCTGGGTAAAGACAGCCACCAAGGCGGCGGCGAGCATGCTCAGGGGAATGGTTCCGGTCACCGGAAGTTTAAACAGGGAGAGCAGCACGATCAGCATTGCCGGGATCAGGGCCGGCCAGGACAGCCGGAAACCGGCAATAGGCGGCAATGCGTATTCCGTCCGGTTCCCGGCGGGCAGGATCAGCCCCAGCAGCAGATAGATGCCGCAGGTCACCAGAAAGGGTTGCCAGGTGCTTTTCAGCATCAGGCGGATATTGCGGTAAATATCCGTGCCGGTCAGCTCAGCCACCAGCAGGGCTGAGCTGGACATGGGCGAACAGCGGTCCCCAAAGTAGCAGCCGGAAAGGATAGCGCCGCCGGTCAGCAGGGCCGGTACCCCCCAATAATTGCCCATGGTCATGCAGATCAGGCCAATGGTGGCGGCAGCGCCGAAGCAGGTGCCGATCAGCAGGGAGACGGCGCCGCACAGCACAAACGCCATCA
>DAIMZM010000037.1:0-21279 GCA_036733985.1 Bacillota bacterium | reverse complement strand
GGATAAAATCATAGCGGGGCAGGGCCGTCTCATACCCGGCCAGCAAAGTCCGCATATTCTGCTGGAACAGCTTCAGGTCCAGGGCCGCTAGGCCTTCATAATCCGGCTTGCCCCATTTATCCAAAGGGGTTTTATCCCGGTCCACAAAGTAATCGTCCAGGGAAATCATCACCGGTTTAATGCCCATGGTGCGGAATTCGATGGAGAGCCTTTTGGCGCTGGTGGTCTTGCCGGAGCTGGAAGGCCCGGCCAGCATGATCAGGCGGGCGGTGGGAAAATCCTCCAGGATCTGGTCGGTGATATCATGGAGGCTGCGCTCATAGAGGTTTTCCGAAACCAGCACCAGGTCGGTAAATTCCCGCTGCCCCGCCTGAACCACCTGGTTCAGGTCGCTGACGGTCTGCACGCCCATCAGGCTGCTCCATTCCCCGTATTTTTGCAGGGTGGCGTGGAGCTGGGGCGCCACGATGCGGCAACGGTCCATGCAGCCCAGATAGCGGCGGGCAGGCAGGCGCAGCACAAAACCGTGCTCAAAGGGGAGCAGGGCAAACTGGGTCAGCACCCCGGCCCGGGTGGTCATGCGGCCGAAAAGGTATTCGCTGACATTGCCCACGGTATAGATGGCCACATAATCCTCGTTCCGCTCCTCGATCAGCTCGGCTTTCTTTTCATTGCCGTTGGCCCGGAAAAAGGCCACGGCGTCGCTTAAAGAGAGCATGCTGCGCTCAAAGGGGATATCCGCTTCCACATAGGCCCGCATTTTGGCGGAAAGGGCTTTGACCTGAGCGTTGGTCACCAGGCCGTCGCCGCCGTCCAAGCGGCAGAACAGGCCTTCGGACAGGCTGTGGCTGACCCAGAGCCGGCGTTCCGGATAAAGCTCCTTCACCGCTAAGAGCAGCAGGAAGATCAGGCTGCGCTGATAGATGCGCCAGCCCAGATTGCAATTAAAGTCCACCCATTTGACTGTGCTGTCGATATAGATGGGGTAATCCAATTCCTGCAGGGCCCCGTTGACCGTGGCGGCCACGGGGATTTTCTCCCGGGGCGGCAGCATGGACAGGATCTCATCCAGGCTGACGCCTTTATTAACGCTGACGGTTTGGCCCTCATCATAGGTAATGGTGATGTTTTCAGCCATAGGGACCTCGTCTTTCTCCGCACGCCAAAGGGCAGGCGGGCATAAGATAAATATGTCAAATAATTATACGCTGAACCTGCTGAAAAAACAACCCCGCCCCGCACCACCCGGCAGGCGCCTTCATATCATGTACCAAGACCGGGCGGAAATATTCCCCGCCGCCAGAGCAAAAGAGCCGGCTGAAGACCGCAAAGCCGTCCAGAGCTCCCTCGCGATAAGGGTTCGCGGCAGGGCGAAAAACCAACCGGGAAAAAGAGAAAAACGATAAAAGGAGAGATGTATTATGTTCAATTTCGGTGGGAACTGCTGCAATGACAATGGCTGCAACAGCGAGCTGTGGGGCTGCCTGCTCAATCTGATCATTCTTTTCATCGTGCTGGAATTTCTGTGCAACATTATTAGCGGAAATAACGGCCTGAACTGCGGCTGCGGCTGCTGAAAGGGGCGATGAGTATGGGCTGCTATTCCAATAACCGTACTGCCGGCGCCATGAACAGTTGCCAGAATCAGGCTTGCGGCAGTAGCTGCGACAGCGGCTTTTCCCGCATCATAAACCTGATCATCATCCTGGTGGTGCTGCAATTCCTGACTCAGATAATCTGCGGCTTATCCTGCGATGTTTGCTAGGTAACCGCTGGTTTATCCTCCTTGTCGATGCCCGGTCGCCGGGCACACTGGGGCCGCCGGAAAAGCGGCCCCCCTTCTGAAAAACCGCCCGGCCTTGACCGGCAGGGATAAACAGCACCCCAAATCCAGGCAGTAGATCCTACCGCATAAATTTGGGGTGCTGCTTATTGGCAACGTTTGTTTACCCTTGGCTGCAGGCCCTCGCCCATGCTGAGCAGGGCCTTTTAGTCCGTCATGGCCACGGCCTCGATCTCCACCAGCATATCCTTGGGCAGGCGGGCCACTTCCACGCAGCTGCGGGCCGGGAAGGGAGCCTGGAAATACTGGGCGTAGATCTGATTCACCGCGGCAAAATCATTCATGTCTTTCAGGAAAACCGTGGCTTTCACCACATCGTCCAAACCGGCGCCGGCAGCGGCCAGCACATCCCTTAAATTATTCAGCGCGCCAATGGCCTGCTCGGTAACGCCGGCCGGCAGCTGGCCCTGGGCGTCGAAGCCCCCCTGGCCGCTGACAAAAAGCAGCTGTCCTTTTTTGATCACCGGGGAATAGGGGCCCACCGCCGGCGGCGCGCCGGCTGGGCAAAAGCTTTGCTTCATGGTTTTACCTCCTCGTTATTTGAGCCCGCCTGGCTTTGCAGGGGCCCAGGATTTCCGCCATCATCATGGCGCGGATCAGGTCGTCATGGCCAAAGCCCAGCTGGGGCAGGACTGTGGCTGGCGGGGCCACGGCCCTGACGGCGGGGGCGGGGCTGGTGACGGGAACAGGCCGGGCTGCCGGCCTGCTTGGGGAAAGGGCCGGAGCCGGAGCAGCGGTTTTGGCGATAGCTGTCCGGACAGGCTGGGGCCGCTGGGCAGGTTCCTCAGGCGGGCTCCAGGGATGTTCCCGGCCGTCCTGGCCGGACTGGGCGTCCCGCATCGCCTGGAGCCGGCGGTAAGCCTCCGCCCGCTCCCGCTGCTGCTCCACCAGGGCGTCCCGGTTCCCGGGCGCGGCCTGATGCTGGCCCTGGTTGCTCCGGCCCGCTGCCTGTGATTTTTTCCTTACGCTGCTGCCGAATAGTTTACCCAGTATCCAGGCGATAAAGACGAATATGAGTAATTTGGTCATATTTTCTCCTATTTTCTAACCGGGCCGGCTGTTTAAGGCCTATTTTTTGTCTTCAGGCTTGCCCGGCTGCTTGACGGCAGGGTTGGGATGCCCGGCCCCGGCAATGCTTTCCCGCATTTTCGTGTCGGAAACCACGTTCATCATATTATAATAATCCATCACGCCTAAACGGCCGCCCCGGAAAGCCTCGGCCATGGCCCTGGGCACATCCGCCTCCGCCTCCACCACCTTGGCCCGCATTTCCTGGACCTGGGCGATCATCTCTTGTTCCCGGGCCACGGCCATGGCCCGGCGTTCCTCAGCCTTGGCCTGGGCGATACGCTTATCCGCCTCCGCCTGGTCGGTTTGCAGCTCGGCGCCGATATTCCGGCCCACGTCGATATCGGCGATATCGATGGAGAGGATCTCAAAAGCCGTACCCGCGTCCAGGCCCTTGCCCAGCACGGTTTTGCTGATGCGGTCCGGATTCTCCAGCACGTCCTTATGGGTCTGGCTGGAGCCCACGGTGGTCACGATGCCCTCGCCCACCCGGGCGATGATGGTCTCCTCGCCGGCGCCGCCCACCAGGCGGTCGATATTGGCCCGCACCGTCACCTTGGCCTTGGCTTTCAGCTCAATGCCGTTGATGGCCATGGCCGCCACCACCGGCGTTTCAATGACCTTGGGGTTGACGCTCATCTGCACCGCTTCCAGCACATTGCGGCCGGCCAAATCAATGGCCGCGGAGCGCTCGAAGGTCAGGGGGATATTGGCCCGCTCCGCCGCGATCAGGGCGTTCACCACCCGGTCCACATTGCCCCCGGCCAGATAATGGGCTTCCAGCTTGGAAACGGGCACGGCCAGGCCGGCCTTTTCCGCTTTGATCAGGGGGTTGACGATCTTGGCCGGGGAAACCCGGCGCAGGCGCATGCCCACCAGATCGAAGATGCCCACCTTTGCCCCGGCGGCCAGGGCGGAGATCCACAGGCCCACCGGAATGAAGCGCAGGATGATCATAAGCACGATCAGTATAATGACCACCAGTATGAATGTGGAAACGACGGGAACAGACATGATTTCTGACATAGATAATTCCTCCTGTTTTATTTACTCTAAAGCGGGCTCTTTTAGCTTAGGCCTTTCTTTTGACCACTACCCGCAGGCCTTCGATGAGCACCACTTCCACTTCAGTTCCAGCTTCGATAAATTCCCCGTCCGTCACCACATCCACCCTTTCGCCATTGATCATGGCGGAGCCTGCCGGCCGCAGCACCGTACTGGCCAGGCCGGTTTTGCCCAGGAAGCGCATCAGGCCCGGGTCCGGGGCGCTGTAGCCGCTCTCCTGGTCGGATTTCTGTTGCAGCACCAGCTTGCCCCAGAGCTTGCGGGTTTTACGGTTTTTCAGGGAAAAGCCGATCAGCACGCCGGAAACCACCAGGGCGACGAGCAGGCTCAGGACAGCCGCGGCCGGGTTGGGGGAAGCCAGCACCAGGGCGGCCAGGATGCCCATGATGCCCAAGCCGCCGGTGACGCCGAAGCCTGGGGTGACGAAAATTTCCAGGGCCAGCAGGATCAGGCCGCCCAGCAACAGCCAGACGCTGAGGCTGGTCAGGCTGCCGGACCAGAGGGTGCCCATAAAATAGAGGATAAAGGAGGCCACGCCTACCACGCCGAAAACGCCGAAGCTGCCTACCGTGGCGATCTCCACCACCACGCCGAAAATACCCAGGATCAGCAGGATAGTACTGACCACGCTGTTGGTCAGCCAAAAGCCCAGGGTATCCCGGAAGACGTCGGCTTCCACCACCATATCGCCGGCAGCCAGGGCAGCGCCGGAACAGATCAGCAGCAGGCTGCAGGTTAATAAGGGTATGCCAGTATACTTTTTCATCCGGTTCTCCTTTTTGGTTACTGCCGGCCAAGCCGGGGTCAGCAAGCAGCCGGGCTGCTGCTAGTGTCGGAAAAATCCGCTGTTTCTATTTATTATAGCATATCTTTTTAAAATATGAAAGCGTTCCTGTGAAGCCCCCGGCCCAGGCTTGCCCGGGGCGGCGGCAGGCAAAACAAAAGCAGGCCGGCCCAAACAGGCCGCCCCGCCGGCAGTGGGCGCTTTTAGTTTAATCAAAGATCGCCATAGGTAATATACTCGTCGCTGGACATATCATTTTTCAAAATCGATACGGTCACCCGGCGGTTTTGGGCCCGGCCCTCAACGGTGTCGTTGCTGGCCACAGGCCGGTATTCCCCATAGCCGATGGAAGCCATCTTCTTGGGAGAAAGGCCGCAATCCACCAATACCCGCCAGACATTGGCTGCCCGCTGGGTACTGAGTTCCATATTATCCTGGTATTTGGCAGTGCTGATGGGCACGGAATCCGTATGCCCCTCCACCAGGATGAAGGTATAATTCAAATCCTTCAGCAAGCCGCCCAGCTTTTCGATAAGGGCGGTGGAATCCGTGTCCAGCACCGCCAGGCCGCTTTCAAAAAGGGCGTTTTCCCGGAAGGAAATGACAATGCCCCCGTCGTCAATGGCAATATCCACCTGGTCGGAGATACCGTTTTCCTCAGCATAGGCCTTAAGCTTGCCGTAAAATTGAGAAAAGGCCATGGCTTCGTCGTCCCAGTAAAGGGGGGCGGCAGCTTGGCCGGGTTCCGTCAGACAGAGGATGTCCGATATCACCTCTTCCGTATCTTCCGTATCCTCGCTGCCGCTGCCCCGGCCCCGGGAATCGCCGATGCTGATCACACCGGCAAAACCATTGTTCATGGAGAGGGCGATGGCGTCCGCTTTGGCCTGGTCAAGATTGCTGGAGGCGTAGAGGATGATGAAAAGGATCAGCAGCAGGTTCATCATATCGGCATATGTCAGCAGCCAGCGTTCGCTGGTATCTTTGACGACTTTTTCTTTTTTTTTCTTTTTTGCCATAACCCAACACCCCCTGTCTTGGTCCGGTTATGCGGCGTTAGTTTTCAGCTGATTTTTGCTCCTCCGGCTTAGCCTGGACGTATTTGTCGCCGATCTGGGAAATCAGGCTGGCCTTGATGCGGGCCGGATATTCGCCGGCCTGGATGGCCAAAAGGCCGTCCTTCACCACAGTGAAGAAGGCCACCTCTTCCTCGGCCAGTTTTTTGATATGGCTGGCCATGGGCAGCCAAAGCATATTGGCGGAACCCACCCCGTAAAAGGTGGCGATAAAGGCTGTGGCGATTTCCGCCCCCAGCTCCGCCATGTCCCCGCCCATATTCCGCAGGATGCTGACCATGCCCATCACCGTGCCCAGCACGCCCATGGTGGGGGCGCAGCCGCCCATGCCTTCCAGCACGCCGGCGGCTTCCTCATATTCCCGTACCCTGCCTTCGATTTCACTGTCCAGGATATTTTCCAGGAATTCCGGCTCCACCACATCGGCGATGTAGTTGAGCCCCTTTTTAATAAAGGGGTCGTCGGTCTTTTCCGCTTCCGCCTCCAGGGCCAGGATGCCCTCTTTTCTGGCAATGGTGGCCAGGTTGTAAATCGTCTCCACAATGCCCGTATAGTCGTAATGCTTACTGAAGATCACCCGTTTCAGGCAGCGGGGTATTTTCTTCATATGGCTCATGGGATAGGACAGCAGGGCATAACCAAAAGTGCCGCCAAAAACAATGGCAGCGGAAGAAGGCCTGACCAGGGAGGCCAAGGCGCCGCCATCGATCAGGTAGCCGGTAATAATACCGCCAAAGCCCACCAGTATGCCTAATAGAACGAAAATATTCATAAAAGCGACCCCGCCATGTCCCGAAATACGCTGACCGCCATATACCTGCCCGGCTGCTTACCTGTCGATACCGAATACGGTATAGACGTCCAGGATTTGCTTGACTTCCCCATTGACCACCGCCACATTGGACAGCAGGCCGGATTTCTTTCTATCGTCAATGGCGGTGGGGGCGCTGGAGATATCCTCGCTGTTGATCCTGAGCACATCCTTGACTGAATCCACGATCATGCCGATCTGCTCGCCTTCCACCTCGATGACGATGATGCAGGTTTTATCATTATAGTCCATGGGTTCAAAGCCCAGCTTGATGCGCATATCAATCACCGGCACGATCGTGCCCCGCATATTGATGATGCCTTTACAGGACGCCACGGCATGGGGTATGGCAAAGATGCGCTGCATTTGAATGATTTCCTGTACCAGGCCGATGCCAAGGCCAAAATCAATATCATTCACATTAAAGATCAAGTATTCGTGATTATCTTCCCCGCCCAGGTCGTCCCCGATGATGCCATCCATGATTTCGTCCATCTTTATGCCTCCGTTCTGTGACAGCAATAATTGTAAAAGTTTAAAGCCTGTTGACATCCAGAATCAGATTGATCGAGCCGTCTCCCAGAATCGAGCAGCCGCTGATGCCATCCAGCTTGGCTGAGCATTTGTTCAGGTAATTAGGCAGCTTTTTCACCACTACCTGGCGCTCGCCGTCCAGGCTGTCAAAGAAGATGCAGAAATTCTTCAGCTCCGTGGAGATATGCATGAGCATGCCTTCGCCGATTTCCGTTACCCCGCCGCTGATATCGAAATACTCGTTGAGCCGCACCAGGGAGAGGCATTCGCCCATGACCATCATCATTTCATTGCCGTCCGGGTCGGTGAAGATATCCTTCGGGTCCGGCCGGGATACCGAATGCACCGAGCTGGTGGGAACGATGAAATGCATATCCCCCACATTGAATTTCATGCCGTCCACAATAGTCAGGGTCAGGGGGATGCGGATGATATTGGTGGTGCCTGCGCCGGGCGTGCTCTCCAGCGTCACGGAGCCGCCGATCATGCTGATGTTTTTCCGCACCACATCCATGCCCACGCCCCGGCCGGAGTATTCGCTGACTTCGTCGTTGGTGGAAAACCCGGGCAGGAAAACCATGGCAAAAACGTCCTTGTCCGGCATTTCCTCATCGATTTTAGGGATCAGCCCTTTTTCAAAGGCTTTTTTCAGGATGGCGTGCCGCTGCAGCCCCTGGCCGTCGTCGGCTATGGTGACCACCACGTCGTTGCCCTTGGTCTGGGCGGAGAGCAGGATCTTGCCGCTGGCCGGCTTGCCCAGGCTCTGGCGGGTGGCCGGATCTTCCACGCCGTGATCCACGGCGTTACGGATAATATGTAAGAGGGGGTCGGAGAGGCTGTCGATAACGTTCTTATCCACCTCGGTTTCCTCGCCCTGTAATTCCAGATCCACATCCTTGCCGGATTTCTTGCTCATTTCCCGTACCAGCCGCCGCATTTTCTGGAACAGCGTGGACATGGGGATCATGCGGATATTCATCACAATATCCTGCAGCTCATTGATGAGCGCCCGCAGCTGCTGGCTGGCCGTGTCAAAGCTGTCATGGTTCAAATCGCCGAAGTCGGCGTTATTGATGACCATGGATTGGGCGGTGACGATCTCGCCCACGATATTCAGCAGGTTATCCAGCTTATTCACATTAACGCTGATGAAATTCTGCTTAGCCACGGATTCCAGGTCCGCCCCATTGTTCTCCGCCTGCTTGGCCATTGCCCGGGCCTGGGGCTGGCCATTGGCGGCAGCGCTTTTTTTGCGCAGCTGCTCCGGCAGCTCTTCATCAAGCTCGTCAATGGCCAGGATGCTGTGGCTCCTGAGGAAAAGCGCGCCTTCGATGACGGCTTTCAGGGTATCCGGGTTTTCATCGGTCTGGATAAAGACCAGCAGGCCGTTGTTTTTGATCTGCTCCGCCGACGCGTTGTCGTTCAGGTTCTGGGGCACGGTGGCCAGCTGGCATTTAATTTTTTGCAAGCTCTGGACAATGCCGAAGGCGCGGATATTCTCCATGCGGCAATCTTCGGTAAAGAAAATCTTGATCTTGTAGTAGGGGACTTTCGCCGTATACTCCAAATCCCGGGCCGGTCCGGCCGTTGCCGGCGCCGCCAGGGGGGCCGGGGCTTCCGGCAGGGCGCCTTCGCCTGTCTGCAGCAGCCGCAGCTCTCTTTGCAGCAGCCCGATCAGCTCCGCGGCCTCTCCGTCCGGCCGGGCATCGGCCAGCAGCTTGGCCAGCTCGCCATTGAAGAAGGAGATGGCGCTGAATACCAGGTCAAAAATATCCGGCCAGCGTTCTTCCGCGGCGCCGTTTTCCCGGATCTGGGAAAACAGATCCTCCAGAACATGGGAAAGCTTGGCCATGCCGTCAAATTCCATCATGGCTGAGGAGCCTTTGATGGTGTGCATGATACGGAAGATCTCATTGATCTGGCCATTGTCCAGCTGTTTGTTATGCTCCCCGGAGAAGAGCGTGTTCTCCAGGGCTCCCAGCAACTGCTGGGTTTCGTATATATAGGCCTCCAGGAGAGAATCGTCAGCTTTCATATGCTTTTCCGCCTTTTTACGTATTGTTGCGTGTGGTTGCAGGAATCAGGGCGCGCAATCGTTCAGGGCGCGGCTAGGCCAGCTTGTCGATGGCTGATAGGATATCCGCCTCTTTAAAGGGTTTGACGATGAAGCCCTTGGCCCCGCTGATGATGGCCTCCCGGACCATGCCTTCCTGGCCCATAGCGGAGACCATGATCACGTTTGCCGCGGGGTTGAGTTTAATGATTTCCTTCAGCGCGTCCAGGCCGTTCATTTCCGGCATGGTGATATCCATGGTGATGATATCCGGCAGCAGCATGCGGTATTTCTCAATGGCCGCCCTGCCGTTTTCCGCTTCGCCAACCACTTCGTGATCGCTTTTTTTCAGCATGTTCTTGATGGTGATCCGCATAAAAGTCGCGTCGTCCACAATCATGATCTTTGACATTACACTAGCCTCCTTGATGCCGGATGTGACGGATATGGTCGGAACAGTATTTGGCGGGAATCCTGCGATGTTAAATGGTTATGGCCGGCGCGTCGATCATTTTGACGGTCAGGTCGCCGGTGGCGATATTAAAATAAATGGTGCGGCCCCGGTTGCCGCCGGTATCCTGGGCCAGCAATTCAATGCCCAGGGCGCTCAGGCTTTCCAGGCAGCTTTCCACATTCCGCCTGCCAATGGCGGTGGCCGGGGAAGCGCTGGCCGTGGCGAACATGGTGGCGCCTCCGGCGATCTTGGCCTTCATCCGGTATTGGGCGGCGCCGGATCTGACCATTTCCTTGACCAGCGCGGCAATCCCGGAATCGGCAAATTTGGTTTCCAGGTGGGCCCCTTCGCCAAATTCCTTGCGGGAGGGCAGCAGCACATGGAGCAAGCCGCCGATCTTGGCGAGGGGGTCCAGGATCGCCACGCCCACGCAGGAGCCCAGGCCTAATGAATAAAGCAGATCCGGGGGTTTGGCAACCTTCATCATGGCAATATCCACTGCATAACGGTTCTCGCTGATCATATAAGCCCTAACGATTCTAAAATATTATCACAGGACGCTTCGTCCGGCACCAGGAACAGGCCGCCGATGATCCGCTCCGCATTATTATAAAGGGCGGATTCAAAGACAATGGCATAATCCCCGGTTTTGCCGATCTCGGCGGCGGCAATGTTCAGGATGGCGCCGATCATATCCATACAGAGGAAGGGGATGGAAGGATTGGCCAGCAGGCCGGTAAACCCGGCCAGGGCCGTCAAATAGGAGCCGCCCATGATATTGACGATTTCCGACAGCACAGAGATATCCAGGTCGCTGAACCTTTCCAGGCTCAGGCTCCCGCCAAAGGCGGATTGCTCCCCCTTGGCCAGGTCGATGACGCGCTCGGCCTGCTCCAGATCCAGCACCATGATGAGGAAGCCGGAGAAGTCGCCGCTTAGCTCCAGCATGCCGGCGACAGCCACCTTTTCCGCGCCTCCCAGGAGCCGGGGCATGTCCGCCAGGGAAACCAGGGAGACATTGGGGACCGTTTGCTCGATGGGCCGGTTAAGCAGGGCGGCCAGGGCGGTTGCCGCATGGCCGGAGCCAATATTGGCGATCTCCTTCAGCACATCCTTTTTCATTTCATCCATCTGCTCAGTATTGTAATCCAAAACCCAGCCCCCTTTGTTACAACGATTTGCTTATGACATCCTTTTATATTTCTTTCGTCATTTTTGGCAATAACTTTACCGTATCCGGCGGTTGTCCGAAGTATTTTAAGGAATATTTCCGGATAAGCCCTGGCTTTGCTGAAAATATTGCCTGATTTTTTCGGCAGTTATCTTAAGTTCGGCCGGATAAATTACGATAAGTAAGTATAAGCACACAGTAATTATTCGCGTTTTTTAGCCGGAGGCCGGCTTTTTACGCCGGTTAAGCGCCAGCTAAGCTGATGGATTTTACCACCGGCCTTTATGCCGGGATCAACCTCATGTTGAGGTAGGGGCATGCCTGGCCTGGCGCTCTTAAGCACTTATCCGGATTATCTGCTGCTGCTGTTTATCCGCGTCAGCGGCATCATGATCGGCAGCCCGGTCTTTGGCCGGAAGCAGGTGCCGAATTTACTGAAGATCTGCTTCTCCGTTTCCCTGGCCCTGGTCTTCGTTGCCGGTTCCCCGGCCCCGGCGGTTCATCCCGCTTATGCCAATCTCCCCGCCTATGTGCTGCTTTGCCTGCGGGAGCTGTTGTTCGGCACGGCTATGGGCTTTGTGCTGACCGCTATGTTCAACCTGGTTTTCATTGCCGGCAGCCTGATGGATTATCAGATCGGCCTCAGCATGTCCAGCATCTTTGATCTGCAGAACAATATGCAGACTCCGGTTTCCGGCGCTTTGTTTAACCTGGCCCTGCTGCTGATGTTCTTTGCTCTGGACGGCCATTTGAAGCTGATCGAGGTGATTTTCCGCAGCCTTGAGGCTTGCCCGGTGGGCATGGCCATGGCCCCGCCGGAAATCCTGTGGGTGGCGGCGGATGTGATCAGCAGTTCCTTTACCCTGGCGGTGATGCTGGCCATGCCGGTGATCGCCGCGGGTATGATGACGGAGATCGCCCTGGGCGTGATCGTCAAGAACGTGCCCCAGCTGAATATGTTCGTGGTGGGCATCCCCTTAAAGATGATCGTGGGCCTGGTCATGCTGGGCGTCACCCTGACCCTCTTCGGCAGCTTTACCAAAATTATTTTCAACAAGGCCTTTGACTATATCGGCTTGATGTTCAATTATTTGCAAGGGATAGGATAGGCGGGCGGTATGAGCCAACAGGGCAGCGGCGGTGAAAAAACCGAAAAGGCCTCGGCCAAGAAAAAGCGGGACGCCAGAAAAAAGGGCGAGGTTCATAAAAGTCAGGACTTTGGCTCATCCCTGATGCTCTTCATCCTTTTCGGCGCGCTGAAGCTGGGTTATGATGATTTTATTACCAACCTGACCCAGTTCGTGTCCCAGCGGATGTCCGGCCGGGCTATTTCCGCGGCTTCCGCTGTTAACGCCCCCATTGTCCTCCAGGGCTATAAAGAGACGCTGTTTGACGCCCTGCCGCTGGTATTGCCCCTGATGCTGGCAGCTATGACCGGCGGCGCCCTGATCGATGTGGTGCAGACCGGGCCCCTGTTCGTGCCGGCCAAATTGAAGCCGGATTTCAAGCGGATCAGCCCGATCCAGGGTTTTAAACGGATCTTCTCCCTCCATACCCTGGTGGGTTTGGTCAAATCCCTGGTGAAGCTGGCCATCCTGGGCGTGATCCTCTATAAAAGCCTGCTGAACTGTTTGGCTGCCTTTTCCGCCATGATCTATGTGGACGCGGCCAAATCCTTTTCCCTGATCATGTCCGAATGCTTTGCCATGGGCATTAATATGGGCCTGGGCCTGACCGCTTTCGCTTTGCTGGATATTTTTTACCAGTGGTGGAAATACGAGCGGGACCTGAAAATGACCAAGCAGGAGGTGAAGGAGGAGTTTAAGCAGACGGAGGGCGACCCCAAGGTCAAGGGCTATATCAAGCGCCGGCGGCAGAAGATGAGCGGTATGCGCATGATGAAGCAGCTGGCCGAGGCGGATGTGGTGATCACCAATCCGGAGCATTACGCCGTAGCCCTCCGCTATAAGGAAGGGCTGGACAACGCCCCGGTGGTGGTGGCCAAGGGCCGGGATTATCTGGCCCGGAAGATCAAGGAGCGGGCCAGGAAATACCGGATTTCCATTGTGGAGAATAAGCCGGTGGCCAGGGCGCTGTATGCTGCCTGCCAGGTGGGGGATGAGATTCCCCCGGAGCTGTACCAGGCCATCGCCGATATCCTGATCTATGTCTATCAGGTTTTAGGCAAAAAAAAGCCTTAAAAGGCAAACAAAGGTAAGGTTGAATGAAAAGATCCGATATTGCCGTCAGCCTGCTGGTGCTGGGAATCATCCTGATCATCATCATCCCCATTTCCACCTGGCTCCTGGACGCGCTGCTGATTATTAATATTACGGCTTCCCTGATGATCATGCTCACGTCTTTGTTCCTCAAAGACGCTTTGGAGTTTTCCGTCCTGCCCACGCTGCTGCTGATCACTACCCTGTTCCGCCTGGCCCTGAACCTGTCCTCCACCAAGCTGATCATCGGCAACGCGGGCCAGGCCGGCAAGGTGATCGAGGCTTTCGGCCATTTTGTGATCGGCGGCAACCTGGTGGTGGGCATCGTGGCCTTCCTGATCATCGTGGCCATCCAGTTCATCGTCATCACCAAGGGCGCGGAGCGTGTCTCCGAGGTGGCGGCCCGCTTCACCCTGGACGCCATGCCCGGCAAGCAGATGGCCATTGACGCGGACCTGAATACCGGCGCCATTGATGAGGAAACCGCCAAAAAGCGCCGGGAAAATGTGGAGCGGGAGGCGGATTTTTACGGCGCCATGGACGGCGCCAGCAAATTCATTAAAGGCGACGCCATCATTTCCATCATTATCATTATCATCAATATCGTGGGCGGCCTGATCGTGGGCATGACCACGGAAGGCATGACCATAAGCCAGGCCTTCGGCACCTATACCCTAGCCACGGTAGGCGACGGCCTGGTGACCCAGCTACCGGCGCTGCTGATCTCCACCTCCACCGGCGTGGTGGTCACCCGCTCCGCCGCCATCGGCAGCTTTGGTTCGGAGCTGGCCAGGCAGATGGTGTACAACCCGGATGTGCTGCTGATCTGCGGCGGCATCCTGGTGCTGCTGGCCCTGGTGCCCGGCTTCCCCACGGTACAGCTGCTGCTGGTGGCGGCCCTGCTGCTCTATGTGGGGTTCAGCAAGCGGAAAAAGCAGGCTAAAAGCGACCAGCCGGCGGAAACCGACCAGGCCAGGCAGACGGCGGAAGAAAAGCGGAAGCCGGAAAATGTGCTGACCCTGCTCCAGGTGGAGCAGCTGGAGCTGGAATTCGGCTATGGCATCGTGCCCCTGGTGGATGTGAGCCTGGGCGGCGACCTGCTGGACCGGGTGATCATGATCCGCAGGCAATGCGCCATTGACCTGGGCCTGATCATTCCTTCCATCCGCATGCGGGATAACGTGCGCCTGGCCGCCAATGCCTACCGGGTGCTGATCAAAGGCGCGGAGGTGGCCCACGGCGAAGTGATGCCCAATCATTATCTGGCCATCAATTCCGACGGGGTGAAGGAAACCATTACCGGTATCGAGACGGTGGAGCCCACTTTTGGCCTGCCGGCCTTATGGATCAGCAAAAAGCAGCGGGAAAAGGCGGAGCTTTTAGGCTACACCACCATTGATCCGCCCTCGGTCATCACCACCCATTTGATGGAGGTCATTAAATCCCATTGCAGCGAGCTCTTGGACCGCCAGCAGGTCAAGCTGCTGCTGGAAAACCTGGAGCAGCAGCAGCCGGCCCTGGTGGAAGAGGTGACGCCCAAGCTGTTCAGCTACGGGGAGATCCAGAAAGTGCTGGTGCGCCTGCTCCGGGAGAATGTGCCCATCAAGGATCTGGCCACGATCATCGAGACTTTGGCGGATTATGGCGGCCTGACCAAAAACCCGGACGAGCTGGCCGAATATACCAGGCAAAACCTGAGCCGGGTCATCACCAACCGCTTTTTGGCCGGGGACGATATTTCTGTCGTGGCCCTGGATCCCAAGGTGGAGCAGCTGATCGTGGAAAAGACCAAGCGCCTGGAGGCCGGCCCGGTAACGGTGCTGGAGCCGGTTCAGCTGCAGGCTATCTTAAAGAGCACCAAGGAGATCCTGGACCGGCTGGCCGTGCAAGGCAAACGGGCCGTAGCCCTCACCGCGCCGGTGGTCAGGCCCAGGTTCAAGAAGCTGATCGAGCAGGTGGCGCCCACGTTAACCGTGCTTTCCTACGCGGAGGTAGAGCCCAATACGGAAATTCAGGTTGAAAATATTATCAGATTAGCGTAGATTAATGGCAGAGGGCTTTTACGGATCATGGATGAAGAGGTTTACGGATCATGGATGAAGCGGGTTTGCAGAATATCGACGGCTTGTGGCAGCGGTATTTTGATAGCGGTGATGGGGAAGCCAGGCAGGAAATCATTTCCCATTACCTCTATCTGGTGAATATCGTGGTAAAGCGGCTGATGCCACAGTACCGGGATTATAGCGAGAAGGACGAGCTGATCAGCTGCGGCGTGATCGGCCTGATTGACGCTGTGAATAAATTCGACCCGGCCTTCGGCGTGAAGTTTCAGACCTATGCCACTTCCCGCATCCGGGGAGAAATCATCGATTATATGCGGCGGCAGGACTGGGCCCCCATCAGCCTCAGGAAGAAGATCAGCAATATCCAGGCTGCCTGCGAGGCCCTGGAAGCCCGGCTCAGCCATCGGCCCACGGAACGGGAAATCGCGGATTACCTGGGGGTCAAGGTTTCCGTGGTGCAAAAGGTGCTGCAGAAAGTCCATATGTTTAACCTGGTCTATTTCGAGTCCATGCTCTTTGAGAAGGAGACGGATGAGTTTTCCCTTTTCAACCCGGACGATCCTTATCAGCGGATGGAAAATGAGGCCATGGCGGAAACCCTGAAAAATCTGGTGGACACCCTGCCGGAACGGGAGAAGATGGTGGTCATCCTCCACTATTATGAAGGGCTGACCATGAAAAGTATCGCCAATATCCTGAATATTTCCGAATCCCGGGTTTCCCAGATCCATTCACGCATCCTTCTGGACATGCGTTTGGCCCTGGAAAACCTTAATAACTGATAAAACGACAGGATTTTAGCGGTTTTTTCGGGATTTGTTATAGAACTTTCATAAAATCCAAGCAAAAGTTATCGATACATATGAGAGGAGGAATCAGATTTGTTCACATCGCGCTTCCAATTGGCAAGGCCAGCTTGGCGGGAATCCCCCTCGGGAGGCAGGCTGTGATCCGCGGCCTGTATACCGCGGCTACCGGCATGATGGTGCAGCGGAATAAGATGGATACCCTGACCAATAATCTGGTCAACGCGGAAACCACCGGTTATAAAAAGGAAACCCTGGTGAGCTCCACCTTTACCGAAGTGATGCTGGACCGGCTCAGTGATTCCGGCGATAACGGGATCGGCTCCTATGCTTATGGCAACCGGGTGGATCAGCAGTATATCGACTTTTCCCAGGGCAGCCTGGAGGAGACGGGAAAAGCCACGGATCTGGCCATTATTGGCGACGGCTTCTTTGTGGTCCAGACCGCTGCCGGGGACCGCTATACCCGGGCAGGTAATTTCGCCGTAGACGGCGAAGGCTATCTGGTCAATGGGGACGGCTGCTATGTCCTGGGCCGCCAGGGCAGGATACAGGCGGGCGGCGCGGATTTCATTGTCCAGGCGGACGGCGCGGTGCTGGTAGATGGCGCGGCCGTGGATACCCTGCGCATCGAGACCTTCACGGATTTAAACGTCCTGCGCAAACAGGGGGATAACCTTTATTATGGCTACGGCGACGCGGCAGCCGTCAATGCCACGGGTTTTCAGGTCAGCCAGGGCGTGCAGGAGAACTCCAATATGGATGTGGTGTCGGGCATGGTGGAACTGCTGACCCTATACCGCAAGTATGAGGCCAATCAGAAGGTGGTCACCATGACCAATGAAACCTTGTCCATGGCCGTCAATTTAGGAAAGTTGGGAGGGTAAGCCATGCGCGCGATTTATACGGCGGCTTTGGGTATGCAGAGCCAGCAACAGCGGCTGGATAACCTGGCCAACAATATTGCCAATGCCAAAACCCCCGGCTATAAGGCCACCCGCACCGATTTCAAGGACGCCCTCTATACCCAGACGGAAAGCCCGGTCTCTGATAGCGGGGCTGCCGGGCTGCTGACCGGCAGCGGCGTACTGGTCGCCGCCACCGCCACGGATTTCCGCAGCGGGCCCATTACGGAAACCGGCAATACCCTGGATTTTGCCCTTACAGGGGCAGGCTTTTTTACCGTAGAATCAGCGGGGGGCCAGCGCTATTATACCAGGAACGGCAGCTTCCTCAGATCCGGGCCCGTGGCTGACGCCGCTACGGAGGAAGAAACCGCCTATCTGGTAACGGCCCAGGGCTATTATGTGCTGGACAAAGAGGGGAACCGGATCGCCCTGCCGGCTGCCGGGGCCTTTAGCGTGAATGCGGACGGCGCTTTTACCACTGCGGAAGGGGCCGCTGCCGCCTTAGGTATTGTCTCTTTTGCCAATCCGGACGGCTTGGCGCCGGCGGGGGGCGCCTGCTACCAAGAGACGGCAGTCTCCGGGGAGCCGGCGAATCCGGAGGCGCCCGGCGTGCTTCAGGGCAGCCTGGAAGAGGCCAATGTGGAAATGTCGGAGGAACTGACCCTGCTGATCCGTTCGCAAAGGGCCTATTCCCTGGCAGGCAAGGCCTTGCGGGTGGCGGACGAAATGGATGGCCTGGCCAATAATATGCGTAAATAATAGCTTCTGGCTCTGGAAGGTGATCGTATTGACCATAAAAAAATGCCGTTATTGCGGCAAACCCTTTGACAGCAATGGGTCGGAAATTTGCACCGTCTGCGCCGGTGTGATCAATGATGCTTATATAAAAGTCAGACGGTATATTTATCAGAATCCGGATCAGGCGGATTTTGCCGCTACAGTTAAAAACACCCAGGTGCCGGAAAAGCTGCTCAGCTATCTGATCGACAGCGGCAGGCTGGGGCTGAATTCAGACGGCAACGGCAACGGATAAGGATAAGGCTTTGGGCCGGATCTTGCGGGTCCGGCAAGCAATATTTGGAGTGAGGTATAAAAAATGAAAATCGACCCTGTGAACCAAAGCGACGCGATTAAGGCTTATCTCAACAGAACCGGCTCTGCCAATGGCAAAGCCGCGCCGGAAATGACGGTTTCCGACAGTGTGGAGCTTTCCCCCGGCGCGCAGAAGTTTTCCGCATTGCTCAAGGCGGCACAGGAATCCCTGGCAGCCTCCGGCGCGGAGGAAGCGCTCAGGGTCTCTGAGATCATGGACAGCATCAATAATCAATCCTACACGGTTCCCACGGAAGATGTGGTCAGCCGGATCATGAGTAGCGTGATTGGTAAACTGTAGCGGAAGGGAGGCCGGGCCAATGGCGCAACTGTTGGGAACCGCTGACGATCTGCTCAGCACCCTGCTGAAAACCAAGGCTTTGCTGGCAAGCCTGAGCGGCCTGGCTGAAGAAAAGGCCGCCGCCCTGCAGGCTGAGGATATTGCCGGGCTGAACGGGCTGCTGGAAAAGGAAGAAGACGTCATCCTGGCCCTGGGGGAGAACGAGGCTGAGCGGCAGGCAAAGGCCAGGGCCCTGGCCCAGGCAGCCGGCCTGTCCGGGGAAAAACCCAGCCTGGGGCAGATCATTGAAGCGATGGCGGAGCCTGGCTGCCGGGAAGGGCTGGCTGAAGCCAGAATCGGGCTGACTGAAGAAACGGCCCGGCTGATCCGCTGGAATACCAGGGTCAAGGAACTGCTCCAGACCAAGATTAACTATACGGATTATATGATAAACCTGCTTTATACCCCGGCGGATAATGGATTTTCCTATGATATGCAGGGGAATAAGGAGGAGGAGAACGGCGAGAGCGCCCTGCTGGATTTCCGGATCTAGGATCGCGCCCCAGCCTGCCAGGGCTGGTTATGAATTGAGGTGAGCCTATGTCTTCCACTTTCGGCGGCCTGGAAATCGCTAAATCCGGATTGTCCGTGGCCATGGCCAATCTGGAGATCACCGGCCATAATATCGCCAATGCCAATACCAAAGGCTATACCCGCCAGCGGCTGATCACAGCCGCTATTGAGCCGGGCAATGCCAGCTATCTGCTGAGCCAGATGGCCGTCGGCCGGGTGGGCCGGGGCGTGGATATCATTGATATCCAGCAAATCAGAAGCGATTATCTGGACAGCCAGTACCGCAGGCTGAATTCAGACTATACCTACAGCCAATCCCGGATGGAGTCCCTTTCTTATCTCCAGGGCCTGTTCAATTCGGAATTGGAGGCGGGGAGCGGCATCACCGGCCTGATTGAGAATTTTTACGGCGCCTTGAAGGATTTTAAATCCGATACCACCAGCGAGGAGTTCAGAACTTCGGTACAGCAGTCCGCCCTGAGCATGGCGGAAAATTTCAATGTGGTCTATGATGAGATGTCCGCCCTCTGGCATAATCAGAACGACAGCATCCGCACGGACGCGGAGACCATGAACGGCATTGCCCGGCAGCTCTCCGAGCTGAATCAGGCCATCGCCAAATATGAGCGGAGCGGGGATAATGCCAATGATCTGCGGGATAAGCGGAATCTGCTCCTGGACGAACTCTCCGCTTATGGGGAGATCACCTACAACCTCAATGAAGAGAATGCCAGCATGGTCGATGTGCAGATCGGCGGTATCGATCTGGTGCGGGGCAATGCTTATCATCAGATACAGTCCGACAGCGCCGCCAGCCATCAGGCGGAAATCAATGGCCTGACCACCCAGATCGCCGCGCTCAATGCCCGGATCGCTGCCGGCGCGGTCACTGCCGAAGAGGGCCAGGCCGCCATTGGCCTGCTCGTGGAGGAATTGGGGCAATACCTGAAAGTGTCTGCCGCGGCCAATGGGGATAACGGCGATTTGGTGGATATCAGCTTCAGCGGCGTGGCCCTGGTCAGCGGGGAAGAAGCGTCGGCGGTGGAAACCGCCACGGCGAAAGACCTGACGGCCTGGGCAGCCTATAACCGGCATAACCTGACCTTGGACGGCCAGGAACTGAGCATTGAGTCGGGAACCGTTACCGGCGGCAAGCTTTACACCTACATGGAAATGGTCAGCTCCGACGGTTCCGACGAGTCCCTGGGCGGGGGCATCCTCTACTATATGAAGGAGCTGAACAGCCTGGCCCGGACCATTGCCCAAACCATCAATGGGATCCATCAGGGTGGTTATACCTATCCCAAGGACGGCAGCGCCAGCGTTAACGGGATCAACCTGTTCAAAGCGCCTGTGGATGAAAACGGCCAGGAAGACTATTCCCAGCTGACCGCCGGCAATTTCTCCATCAGCGACGAAGTCCTGGCTAGTGTCTGGAACATCGCCGGTTCTTCCCGGGAAGTCACCCCCGGCGGCACGGATTCCGGTAATGCGGAAGTGGCGGAAGCCCTGTACAATACCATCACCAGCGGCGAATTCTACAGCAAGCTGAACGCCATCGTGGATCATCTGGCCATTGCCATTTATACCGGTTCCGGTATTGAGGATACCAAGAGTTCCCTGCTGGACAGTGTGGAAAGCAAGCGTATGGCCATGTCCGGCATTTCCATCAATGAGGAAGCCACGAATCTGATCATATTTCAGCAGTCTTATAATGCCTGCGCCCGGCTGCTGACCACTATGGACCAGATGCTGGAGACCCTGATCAGCAATACCGGCCTGGTCGGACGTTAACCCGCCCCCTTCTGTAGAGCAAAGAGGTGCCTTATGCGGATTACCAATTCGATGATGGTCAGCCAATTTCTGACCGACGCCAACAATAGCCTGAACCGGGTCAGCAAATACCAGAATCAGGTGGACAGCACCAAAAAGGTGTCCACCATTTCCGACGACCCCCAGGCCACCATTACCGCGCTTAGGGCCAGGAACAAGCTGTCCGGCCTCAGCATGTACCAGAGCAATATCCAAACCGCCAAAAGCTATTTGGCTGAAGCCGAATCCGCGGCCGGGCAGATGAACGAGATCCTGCAATCCATCTATGAGCAGGTCGTTTCCGCCGCCGGCAGCGGCAAGAACCAGGATAATCTGAACGCCATTGGCGAAGAGCTGCAGAATTTGCAGAGTGAGCTGGTTTCCATCGGCAATTCAACCCTGGGCACCGTGTACCTGTTCGGCGGTTTTAATTTTACCGGCAGCACGGACGCTTCCGGCAGCAAAACAGCGCCCTTCAAGGTGGATAGCGCCACCGGGCATCTTTTCTATAACGGGATCAACCTGACCCAGATCGCCTGTAGCGATGATTTCGGCAGCTGCAGCCAGCTGATGTCCGACTGCGCCGATCAGCTCAAAGCTTACGGCGAAGAGCTGAACAGCGTCTCCTCGGATAAATACGCCAGGGTTACCCTGTGCGCCCAATCCC